>NZ_JBFULC010000004.1:0-148897 GCF_056400525.1 Stenotrophomonas sp. P5_A9 | reverse complement strand
CACGACCGGTGCAGGCCGCTCAAGCCGGCGGCGGGCCCAATTTCAACGACAGATCGATCGCCTGCACGTGCTTGGTCAGCCCGCCAATGGAGATGCAGTCCACGCCGTCCTCGGCGATCGAACGCAATCCCTCCAGGCCGACGCTGCCGGAGACTTCCAGCGGAATCCGACCCGCCGCGATCCGCACCGCTTCACGGCGCATCCCCGCATCGAAGTCATCGATCAGGATGCGTTCGCAGCCCACCGCCAGTGCCTGGCGCAACTGATCGAGGTCCTCGACCTCCACCACCAGCGGCAACTGCGGCCATTGCGCGCGCGCCGCCTGCACCGCAGCGGTCAGGGAACCGGCCGCGCGGATGTGGTTTTCCTTCAGCATCACCGTGTCGAACAACCCCATCCGGTGGTTATCGCCACCGCCGCAGCGCACCGCGTACTTCTGTGCCACGCGCAGCCCCGGCAGGGTCTTGCGGGTGTCCAGGATGCGCGCGCCGGTGCCGGCCACGGCCGCCACATGGCGTGCGGTGGTGGTGGCGGTGCCGGACAGGGTCTGCAGGAAGTTCAGCGAGGTGCGCTCGGCGCTGACCAGGCTGCGGTTGCGCCCGTGCAGGATCGCCAGCACGGTGCCGGCGGTGACGGCGTCGCCCTCGGCCACCCGCCAGTTGATGGTCACGTCGGGATCCAGCGCCCGATGGGTGGCGTCGAACCACGGCCGACCGGCGATGACCGCGTCCTGCTTGCACAGCAGGTAGGCGCTGTCGGGACGGTCGGGCAGCAGGGCGGCGGTGACATCCCCGCTGCCGATGTCCTCGGCCAGTGCGCGCGCCACATCGGCGGCGACCACCGCCGCATCGGGTGCCTCAAGGACGGACGGACTCATTTTTCCGGAAAATCGGCGATCTGCGCGGTCGCGATGGCCTCTTCGGCCAGCAGCACCGGAATGCCGTCGTCGACGCGGAACACCTGCTTGCGGTCGCGGGTCAGCAGCGCCTCGCGCAGGGCCAGGGCCTGCGCGCTGCCATCGGCCTTGACCACGGCACCGGCGCCGATCGCGCGGTTGACTGCGTCCAGGCCCTTGGCATCGAGCAGGGATAGGGGCTGGCGGGTGTCGGGCGAGCACAGCAGGTCGAGCAGCTTGCGATCCATGGATTCTTCGTCTTGCGTGGAAGATGGCTAGAATACGTCTTTAAGGCAGGTGACGGCCAATGACCCCCAACCAATCCGCGCCGCTCGTCGGCATCGTCATGGGTTCCCGCTCCGACTGGGAAACCATGCAGCACGCCGCCCAGAAGCTCGATGCGCTCGGCGTTCCCTACGAAGTGAAAGTGGTCTCGGCGCACCGTACGCCGGACGTGCTGTTCACCTATGCCGAACAGGCAGGCGGCCGTGGCCTGCGCGCGATCATCGCCGGTGCCGGGGGCGCGGCCCACCTGCCGGGCATGATCGCGGCCAAGACCGCCGTGCCGGTGCTGGGCGTTCCGGTGCAGTCCAAGGCCCTCAACGGCATGGATTCCCTGCTGTCCATCGTGCAGATGCCGGCCGGCATTCCGGTCGCCACCTTTGCCATCGGCAATGCCGGCGCGTCCAACGCGGCGCTGTTCGCCGCGGCCATGCTGGCCTCCGACCAGCCGGCCATCGGCGAGGCGCTGGAGGCCTTCCGCGCCCGCCAGACTGAAGACGTCATGGCCCACGACGATCCGCGTCAATGAGCACGAAGACCGTTGGCATCCTGGGCGGCGGGCAGCTGGCCCGCATGATGGTGCTCGCGGGCGCGCCGCTGGGCCTGCGCTTCGAGTTGTTCGACCCGGCCGCTGATGCCTGCGGTGCCCAGGTGGCGCCGCTGCAGGTGGCCGCATTCGAGGATGAGGCCGCGCTGGCCGCCTTCGCCGCGCGGGTGGATGTGGTGACCTTCGATTTCGAGAACGTGCCCGCCCGCAGTGCCCGTTTCCTGGCCGAACGCGTGCCGGTGTATCCCAATCCCGATGCGCTGGCGGTGGCCCAGGACCGGCTCAGCGAAAAGACCCTGTTCCAGCAGCTGGGCATCCCGCTGCCGCCGTTCGCCGATATCCGCAGCCGCGACGAGCTCGCCGCCAGGGTGGCCGAGTTTGGCATGCCCTGCATCGTCAAGACCCGCCGCCTGGGTTACGACGGCAAGGGCCAGTTCCGCATCCGCAGCGACGCCGACATCGACACGGCCTGGGCCACACTGGGCGATTACGTCGAGCGGACCGGGCTGATCCTGGAAGGCTTCGTCGCCTTCGATCGCGAAGTCAGCGTGGTCGCCGTGCGCGGCCGCGACGGTGAATTCCGCGCGTGGCCGGTGACCGGCAACTGGCATGTCGACGGCGTGCTGTCGGCCAGCCTGGCGCCGGCGACGTTGAGTCCTGCCCAGCACGAGGCCGCCATCGGCCATGCCCGCGCGCTGGCCGAACGCCTGGATTACGTGGGGGTGTTCGCGCTGGAGCTGTTCTGCCGCGGGGACGAGCTGCTGGTCAACGAGATGGCGCCGCGCGTGCACAACTCCGGCCACTGGACCATCGAAGGCAGCGAGACCTCGCAGTTCGAGAACCACCTGCGCGCCGTGCTCGGTTTGCCGCTGGGCGATACACGCATGCTCGGCCACGCCTGCATGCTCAACTGGCTTGGTGCGATGCCCGAAGCGGCCGCTGTCCTCGGTCAGCCGAGCGGGCATTGGCATGATTACGGCAAGCAGCCGCGCGACGGCCGCAAGGTCGGTCATGCCACGCTGCGCGACGATGATGCGCAGGCCTTGGCCGACGCGCTGGACGCGGTGGGCGGGCAGCTTGACCGTACCGCCCCCCCCCCCACCGGGCCCGCGTGCGCCCCCCCCCCGGCCGGCACTACCGGTGGTGGCCAAGCGTGCGAGCCGGCCAGTGGCGGGCACTACCGGGCGGGTGGCCAAGTGCGAGCCGGCCAGCGGCCGGCACTACCCGGTTGTCGCCGCTATGACGGCGCGCGCCCTCAATCCCGCAACTGCGCGGCCACGAAGTCCCAGTTGACCAGTTTCCAGAACGCCTCCAGATAGCGTGCGCGCTCATTCTGGTAGTCGGTGTAGTACGCGTGTTCCCACACATCGCAGGCCAGCAATGGCGTGCTCTGTCCGGTCAACGGGGTGCCGGCGTTGCGGGTGGTCTGGATCGCCAGCGCGCCGGACGGGTGTTGCACCAGCCACACCCAGCCCGAGCCGAACAGGCCCAGCGCGGCGCGGTCGAATTCCTCGCGCAGCCGGCGGATGTCGCCGAAGTGGCGGGTGACCAGTTCGCCCAGCCGGTCCTTGGGGTCGCCGCCACCGCGCGGATGCAGGCAGTGGAAGTAGAAGCCGTGGTTCCAGGCCTGGGCGGCAGCGTCGAACAGGCTGCCCTGGCTCTGCCGCACGATGTCTTCCAGTGGCAGCTCGGCCAGCTCGGTACCGTCGATGCGCGCGTTGACCGCCTCGATATAGGCGCGGTGGTGACGGCCGTGGTGCAGGTCCAGCGTCTCGGCCGACAGGTGGGGCTGCAGGGCGGTGCGATCGTAGGGCAGGCGGGGCAGTTCGAGGGGCATGGCTCGCGATGGATTGAGGAGAGGGACGCCGGAAGGCTTACAATGGCGATGAGGGAAGTCTATCCGACCGGCCAGGTCGGGTTGTCCCACCTGCAGGAGAGGCGTTGTGGCGGTGATGCAGCAGATCCAGTCCGAAGTGGAGCGTTACCCCCTCGTGTTGTTCATGAAGGGCACCCCGCAGTACCCCATGTGCGGTTTCTCCAGTCGCGCCATCCAGGCGCTGATGGCCGCCGGCGCGGTCGCGCTGCGCACGGTCAATGTGCTCGAGGAACCCGAGATCCGCGCCAACCTGCCGCGTTTCTCCAACCTGCCCAGCTTCCCGCAGCTGTTCATCCATGGCGAGCTGATCGGCGGCTGCGACATCGTGCTGGAGCTGTTCGAATCCGGCGAGCTCAAACGCATCGTCGAAGAGGCCTCGCAGGCATGAGTGCCGTCCCGACCGTCGTGGCCGGGACCGCATCGCTTGCCGATCGCGTCATTCTCATCGCCGGGGCCGGTGGTGGCTTCGGCAGTGCCGCTGCCATCGCCTGTGCCGAGGCCGGCGCCACCGTGGTCCTGCTCGGGCGCAAGCCGCGCCGGCTGGACCGGGTTTACGCCGCCGTCCAGGCCGTTGGCCCGGAGCCACTGCTGTACCCGCTCGATCTGGAAGGAGCCACCCCCGACGACTACGCGGTTCTGGCCGAACGCCTGCAGTCCGAGCTTGGGCGGCTGGATGGCCTGCTGTACTGCGCCGCCGATTTCGCCGGGCTGACCCCGTTCGAGCTGGCCGATCCGGGCGCCTTTGCGCGCGCGGTTCACGTCAACCTGACTGCGCCAGCCTGGCTGGCCCAGGCCTGCCTGCCGCTGCTGCGCCAGCGCGATGATGCCGCGCTGGTGTTCACCGTGGACGATCCGGCGCGGGTAGGGAAGGCCTTTTGGGGCGGCTACGGTGCCGCCCAGCACGGGCTGCGCGGGTTGATCGCCAGCCTGCATGACGAACTCGGGCGCAGCCCGGTGCGGGTCAGTGGCCTCCAGCCCGGCCCGATGCGCACCGCCCTGCGGGCGCGGGCGTTCTCCCTGGACGAAGACCGCGGCGCCCGCGACCCGGTCGACTGTGCCGCCACGGCGGTACTTCTGTTATCTGCCGCCGGCGCCGCCCACCGCGGCCAGATCCTGGACGCCTGAAGGGGCCGGGCCTGTCCGCCTTGCGGTCTACCACGGCCCGCTCCGGTAGTGCCGGCCGCTGGCCGGCTCCCCAGCCAACCCACCGGTAACCCACCCGCAGCGTTCCCTGGTTACCCTTGCACGGGCGGCGCAGCAGCCATTCAGCGAAACAGGGCCAGTTGTGAAGATCGCGTCACGATAGCGTTGTGATGGCGTGTGTTTTGTCGCCAAACCGTCACAATCCGGCGCTACCGTGTTAATCTAGTGTTAACCGTTGCGGCTGAAACCAGCCCTCGGCTAGGGAACCCAGATAAAAGTCCAGTCAGCCGCCAGCAAGGCTGCTTGGGCGCGTTTTTTTCTCCGCCATCGCCAATCTCGCATCGAGGCTACTCCCCAATGACCCACTCACGCTGTCTCCGGATGTCCAAGCTCACCCTTGGTCTCGTGGCCGCACTTGCTGCCGCTCCCGCCTTCGCCCAGAGCACCTCTGCCGGTGTCGGCGGTCAGGTCACGTCCGCCTCAGGTGCGCCTGTTGCCGGTGCCGAAGTCACCATCACGCATACCGAGTCGGGCACGGTCAGCCGTGCGACCACCGATGCAGCGGGTCGTTACAACGCGCGCGGCCTGCGCGTGGGTGGTCCGTACACCATCACCATCACCAAGTCCGGTGAAGGCACCAAGACCGAAGACGGCCTGTACCTGGGCGTCAACCAGACCGGTACCGTCAACGCGGCACTGACCGGCGACCTCGCCGCGACCAACCTGGATGCCGTCCAGGTCGTCGCCGTGGCTGCAGGCTCGGAAGTGTTCAGCGCGACCAAGATGGGTTCGGGCACCAACCTCAGCCAGCAGCAGATCGAAGTTGCCCCGTCCATCGGCGGCAACATCCAGGACCTGATGCGTCTGGATCCGCGCGTGACCTTCATCGACCGCGCCTCGGGTTCGATCTCCGCCGGCGGCCAGAACCCGCGCTTCAACTCGATCAGCATCGACGGCGTCTCGGCCAGCGACACCTTCGGCCTGGAAGGCAACAACATGCCGACCCGTCGCCAGCCGGTCGCGATGGAAGCCATCGAAGCGCTGGACATCAACCTGTCCAACTACGACGGCAGCATCGCTGCCGCCGCCGGTGCCACCGTCAACGCGGTGACCAAGTCCGGTACCAACGAATTCCACGGCTCGGTCTACGGCACCTACCGTGACGGCGACTGGTTCGGCGACAACCCGGAAGGCCAGAAGTTCAACGGCTTCACCAAGGAAAAGACCTACGGCATGACCGTGGGTGGTCCGATCCTCAAGGACAAGCTGTTCTTCTTCGCCAACTACGAAAAGTTCGAGCAGGCCGCCCCGGGCGCCGACCTCAGCACCACCCCGCTGGGCAAGGCCAACGGCCAGTTCACCCTGGCCGACGTGACCCGCGCGCAGCAGATCGCGCAGGGTTACGGCATCGAAGCCGGTGGCCTGGAAAGCAACGGCGACACCTCGATGGAAGAGTACGCGCTGAAGCTGGACTGGAACATCAGCGACAACCACCGTGCCAACATCCGTTACAGCAAGATCGACCAGAGCAAGCTGCGCATCAACGGCATGACCACGAGCTCGGCCTCGCTGAACTCGTACTGGTACCAGCACAACAAGACCAACGAGAGCTACGTCGCCCAGCTGTTCAGTGACTGGACCGACAATTTCTCGACCGAACTGAAGGCCTCGTACCGCGAGTACTCGGCCATCCGTGCGGTGTCCACCGATGCCCCGAGCGTGCGCATCTACTTCGGCGGCACCCCGACCGCGCCGTCGGGCGACTCGCTGTACCTGGGTACCGAAGTCAACTCGCAGGACAACGTCCTGACGACCAAGGCGTGGAACTACTACGCCGCCGGCACGCTGACGCTGGGCAATCATGACGTCAAGTTCGGTGCGTCGTACGACACCAACGACATCTACAACTATTACGGCGCCAACTCGTGGGGCACCTACACGTTCTACGGCCTGGACAACTTCGCCGCCGGCCGCTGGAACACCTACGACTACGCACCGGAACGCACCCCGGGTTCGATCGCCGCTGACTACACCTACAGCAACCTGGCGCTGTTCGTGCAGGACACCTGGTACGTCAACAACAACCTGACCCTGACCCTGGGCCTGCGCGCCGACCGTCCGGACACCAGCCCGGAGCCGGCCTACAACGCGGCCGCGTCGAACTTCTTCGGCTACAACAACAGCAAGGTGTTCGAAAGCAAGTTCCTGATCCAGCCGCGCTTCGGCTTCAACTACACCTTCGACACCGATCGCCCGACCCAGCTGCGTGGTGGCGTGGGCCTGTTCCAGGGTGATTCGCCGCAGGTGTGGATCAGCAACAGCTACTCGGCGACCGGTTTCAACACCAACGTCTATAGCCTCCGCAACAACCAGTATGCCGATTCGCTGAAGTTCAATCCGAACAAGGACAGCCAGCCGGTGCCGACCGCTCCGGGTTCGGCCATCCAGAACGTCAACTTCGTCGGCAACGACTTCAAGCTGCCGTCGATCTACAAGGCCAACCTGGCCCTGGACCATGAAACCCCGTGGTACGGCATCGTGGCTTCGGCCGAGCTGCTGGTTACCAAGGTCAAGGACGGCCTGTTCTACCAGAGCCTGAATCTGGGCCCGGTGCAGTACCAGGGACCGGACGGTCGTGACATGTTCTACAGCGCCCGCAAGGTCGGCGCGTGGCAGACCGCTGACTCGCGTGTCGGCAAGGACGGCCGTTACAACAACGTCTACCTGATCAACAACACCGACGAGGGTCGTACCTCGCAGTTCACCGTGTCGCTGTCCAAGCCGTGGTCCGATGCCAGCGACTGGTCCTGGAACCTGGGTTACACCTACACCGATGCCACCGAAGTCGGCTCGCTGACCAGCTCCACCGCCAGCTCGGGCTGGGGCTATCAGTACGCCTTCGACGCCAACACACCGGTCGAGAACACCTCGCGCTACCAGATCCGCGACCGCCTGTCGGGCGCGCTGAACTGGAAGCACAAGTTCTTCGGTGACTACGAGACCAAGATCGGCCTGGTGTACGAAGGTCGCAGCGGCCGTCCGTACAGCTACGTGTTCGCCAACGACGCCAACGGCGACGGCCGTACCGCCAACGACCTGTTCTACGTGCCGAAGGGCCCGGGCGACGTGCTGTTCGGTACGCTGACCAACGCCGGTGCGTTCACCGCCGATGCCGCGATGGAGAAGAGCTTCTTCGATTGGCTTGCCGCCAACCCGGACCTGGCCAAGTACGCGGGCAGCACGCCGGGTGCGAACGGCTTCCGCAGTGGCTGGATCAACACCTTCGACGTGCGCATCAGCCAGCAGCTGCCGGGCTTCATGAAGGGTCACAAGTCGGAGATCTGGCTGGATATCCAGAACATCGGCAACATGATCAACAAGGACTGGGGCAACATCTACGACTACGGCTTCTTCGCCGACAGTCGCGTTGCCACCCTGCAGGGCATGTACCAGGGCAAGTACGTGTACAACTACCGCGGCGCCGACACCCCGACCGTCGCCAACGCCGACGCCGATGGCTTCGACGTCGGTGTGTCGCAGTGGTCGCTGCAGCTGGGCTTCCGCTACCAGTTCTGATGAACTGACGTAGCACCTGCTGCATACGGAACGGCCGGGGCAACCCGGCCGTTTTCGTTTGTCGGACGGGTCGGGCCATCGTGCCGGCTGGGGTGTCGTTCTTGCTGCCAGCCGTAACTTCATGTACTCTCAATCGGTTGCGCGCAAAGACGCGTAACGCAGCGCCCCGAAAAGGCCCGCTGCCGCTGACACCTATCCAACGGCCGGGCTTCCTGGCCGTTTTGCTTTTTAAGGGGGCAGCGGTACAGTCGGAAACCTTGAGGAAAGCAGAAAGAATGGAAATGAAGATCACCGAAACCCCGGCGCGGACGCTGCCGGTGCAGGACGCGCGGATCTACCCGCGCGGTGGGCTGGATGTGCTGTCCCGGGCCGAGGTTGCGCGCCTGCGCGACGCCTCCGGCGGCGGCATGCACGAGCTGCTGCGCCGCTGCGCGCTGGCCGTGCTGACCAGTGGAAGTGCCTCGGACGATCCGCGCGCGGCGCGCGATCTGTACCCGGATTTCGACATCCAGGTGGCGCAGCAGGATCGCGGCGTCCGCATCGACCTCGTCAACGCCCCGGCGATGGCCTTCGTGGATGGCGAGATCATCCGCGGCGTGGCCGAGCTGCTGTTCGCCGTGGTCCGCGACCTGGCCTACATGGCCATCGAGATGGGCCCGCAGTACGCGGCCGAACTGGAATCGTCCGAGGGCATCACCAACGCGGTATTCGGGCTGCTGCGCAACGCGCGCATCCTCAACCCGGGCGACCCGAACCTGGTGGTCTGCTGGGGCGGCCATTCGATCGGTCGCGATGAGTACCTCTACACCAAGCAGGTCGGTTACGAGCTGGGCCTGCGCGGGCTGGATATCTGCACCGGCTGCGGCCCGGGCGCGATGAAGGGCCCGATGAAGGGCGCCACCATCGCCCATGCCAAGCAGCGCAAGCACGTCACCCGCTACATCGGCCTGACCGAGCCGGGCATCATCGCCGCCGAGTCGCCGAACCCGATCGTCAACCACCTGGTGATCATGCCGGACATCGAGAAGCGTCTCGAAGCGTTCGTGCGGATCGGACACGGCATCATCGTGTTCGCCGGCGGCGTGGGCACTGCCGAAGAGATCCTGTACCTGCTCGGCATCCTGCTGCGCGAGGAAAACAAGGACCTGCCGTTCCCGCTGATCCTGACCGGCCCGACCGTGGCGGCGCCGTACTTCGAGCAGATCGACCGCTTCATCCGCCTCACTCTGGGCGAGGCCGCGGCGGCGCGCTACGAGATCATCATCGGCGACCCGGTCGCGGTGGCACGGCGCATGTCCGCCGGTATCAAGCGCGTGCGCGAGCATCGCCTGGAGCAGAAGGATTCGTTCTTCTTCAACTGGTCGATCGAGATTCCGTGGGAATACCAGCAGCCGTTCGTGCCCACGCACGAGGCGATGGCTGCGCTGGACCTGCACCACGGCCGTCCGCCGCATGCCCTGGCTGCCGACCTGCGTCGGGCGTTCTCCGGCATCGTGGCCGGCAATGTCAAGGAAGACGGGATGCGCCGCATCGAGCAGCTCGGGCCGTTCGAGATCCATGGCGACGCCGACATGATGCAGGCGCTGGACGAGTTGCTGCGCGGCTTCGTGGAGCAGCGCCGGATGAAGATCTCCGGCGAATACCAGCCCTGCTATAAGGTCCTGGCCTGATCGCAGGCGGGGTCTGCCGACCCGTCTGACCGGGTCGGGCGGGGGCGGGGCGGGGAGCCCCGCCGCCTTGTAGACGCCGGGCGCCCGTCAACTGATTGACGCCCGTCGCCCCGGGCGACCGTTCGTCCTGCCGCCGCTTGCCGCCGGACGGCAGGTCGTTCATCTTCTGTGTCATCACGCTGGGGAGCGTTCCATGTACTCACGCCGGTCCAACGGCTTCACGCTGGTAGAACTGATGGTCACCGTCGCGGTGGTCGCCATTCTGTCCGCGATCGCTTATCCAAGCTTCCAAAGCAGCATCCGCTCTAATCGGGTAGCTGCGGCGCACAATGAGCTCCTGGGCCTGGTCAACCTGGCGCGCAGCGAGGCCGTGCGCAGCAACCGCGGTGGCGGAGTGTGCGGCAGCACCGACGGCAATACCTGTGATGGCAACTGGGCCGGCGGCATGATGGCTTTCGCTGATGCCGACAACAGCGGTACGTTCAGCACGGGTGAGACCGTGTTGCGATTCAACAAGATCGGCCGCGGCATGGTGGTCACCGGTCCGACCGCGCTGATCGGCTTCGACGCGCGTGGACGCCGTCGCGCCGCGGCGGATCAGGCTGTGGTGATGCGCCCAGAACAATGCGGCAGCCAGCCTTTGCTGCGCACGATGACTGTCAATGTCTCCGGCCAGATCAGCAGTGCCAAGGGAGCCTGTCCATGAAGCGTCGCCATTCATCCATTCCCGGTCGCGGTCAGGCCGGCTTTACGCTGCTTGAGGTACTGATCGCCATTGTCGTCCTGGCCTTCGGTCTGCTCGGTTTTGCGATGCTGCAGACCACCAGTGTCCGTTTCGTGCAAAGCGCGAACTACCGGACCCAGGCGACAAACCTCGCCTACGACCTCACCGAGCTGATGCGCAGTAATCGGTTCCAGTCGGTCTGGTACACCAATGCGACCTTCGCTGCGGGCAGCAAGGCCGCCACGGACACGGCCTGTACGCGTGTCGCCGGAGATGCATTGACCATCGATCAGAACATCGCCCGCTGGCAATGCCAGGTGGTCAAGGCATTGGGCGCCAATGCAGGCGCCACGGTTACCGTGGTCAATGGCGTGGCCACGGTGGCGATCACCTGGTCTGACGACCGCTGGGACCCGGCCAACCCCAATACCCCGACCACCTTCGGCCTGGTTACCCAGCTATGAAACCTTCGACCATGCCCCGAGTGCACCAGACAGGTTTGTCGTTGGTCGAACTGATGATTGCCATGGTCATCGGTTTGTTGCTGATGCTCGGTGTCATCCAGATCTTCATCGCCTCGCAGGCCGCCTCCCGGCTGTCCGAGGGCGTTGCCCGCGTGCAGGAGAATGGACGTTTCGCGCTGGATTTCCTCGAGCGTGACGTGCGCATGGTTGGCCATATGGGCTGCGTCAACGACCAGGGTCACATCGTGCGCGAGCTCGGCTCGCCCCGCATCAGCACCGGCGCCACACCGGGCAGCGGTTCGCCGCTGGATTTCAATGTGAGCGTGCAGGGTTATGAGGCGGCCGGAACCGGTCCAGGCGATACCCTGGTGGCCGGCGGAGGGGCGGTTCCGGCCAATCTACCTGCCGCCATCAGTGGGCTGGTGCCTGCGCCGGTGGCTGGCAGCGACATTCTAGTGCTTCGCTTCCTTGCGCCTGAAGGCGTCCCGGTTACCGCGGTGACCGCAACCACGTTGACTGTCGATGCGGCCAAATGGGCGCGTTTGACCGAGAATGGCGTCGCCGCACCCACGCTTTTCGGTATCGCCGACTGTGGCGCTGCAGAAGTGTTCCGCGGTACCACCGCCGCAGCGGGAACGGTGACCGCTACGGGTGCGGACCTGTCCCGCTTCGTTCCGTCGCCGCTGGCACCCACCATGGTGTACCGGGCCGAATCACTGGTCTATTACATAGGTCTCAATGCTGCCACCCAGCAACCAGGGTTGCGTCGCGCCCGGGCGGGGTCGGCAGGCACCTACGCGATCAATGAAGAGCTGGTGGAAGGTGTTGAGAACATGCAGTTGCTGTTTGGCCAGGATACGGTCACCAACATCAGCAAGTCCTCGTTGCCGCTTGGCAACATCACCACGCAGAAGACAGCCTCTGGCGTCACTACCCAGACCAATGCCGCCGGCGTAGGTGAGTGGCGGCGCGTTGGCCAGGTCCAGGTTGGCCTGATCCTGCGCAGCCCCGGCGCGGCGACAGTGAGGCAGGCCGATGCAACGTCTGCTTTGGGCACGTTGGGCATGACTTACAACGCCAATGCCGCCAACGATGGGCGTTACCGCACTACCTACGAAGCCAGCATCGCGCTTCGCAACCGCCTTTTCGGGAATTGAGCATGGCTATCTTGACCCCCCCGCACGCGACGCCAGGCCCTCGCCATCAACGCGGCGCCGTGCTGTACGTGGCGCTGATCATGCTGATCCTGCTGGCGCTGCTTGGCATCGCGGGTATGCAGGTTGCGGGCATGCAGGAAAAGATGGCATCCAACTACCGCGCGGTGAACATGTCCTTCCAGAATACCGAGGGTGTCGTGCGCAATGCGGAATCGACCGCGGCGGCGGTATTCAACCGGACTGCGCTCCCGGCCGGCAGTCTCTACACCGAAAGTGCGATCAGCTTGGATTGCGACGGGTTCGATTCGGTGCAGTGGGCGCGTCAGCGCAGTCTTACTGCGGCTCCCGCAGTAAACGTGCGTCAGATTGATACCTGTGGTGGCGATTCGTCGGGCAACTCGAACGCCGGCGGCGCGCCGGTCAACGACAAGCCGACCGCCACCTACCAGATTACCGGCTACTCCGCAGACAACCCGGCCAGCCCGACGTCGTCGTCGGTAGTCGACACCATTTTCAAGCTCTGAGGACGCGGCTATGGCTTCGCGCAGATTCAAATGGATTACGGCTGCCTCCACGGTAGCGGCTCTGGGTATCGCACTGGTCGGCTACAACACGCTGATCGCTGCACAGGCACAGGGTGTACTAGCGCAGGCTCCGCTGAACAACCAGGTGCAGACCGCACCGGCGTTCATCATGGCGGTCGATGACTCCGGCTCCATGACATTCCAGACCCAGTTCCCGGGCCAGGACGGTGAGGGCTGCTGGAATACCACGCGCAAGAGTTTCTTCGACGCCAATGGCAGTTTGTACACGTCGGGCAACTGCGACTATCTGCACGTGCTTCCGGGGCCGCGTATCGACACCGGACGCTACGGCATCCCGCCGATCGATATGCTGGGTTTCGCGCGTTCCTCGCAGTTCAATCCAACCTATTACAACCCTTCGGTAAAATACGAGCCGTGGGTCAACGGTAGTGGTGTTTCCTACGGCGATGCGGGCCTGCTGGAGACGCGCATCGACCCCCGCGCCACCACGACCGTGGCACTGGCCTCACCGTACTACAGTACGGCGTCTGCGGACTCGTTCCGCATGCAGGATGGCATGGTCATCCCCGCGGGTACGTTCTACCGTTACAACAACACCAACTATCAGCGTACCTCCGACTACACCTGGAACAATGGCGTAGCCACGGTATACATGCAGTACACCCCGGCGACGTTTTACGTCCGCTGGACCGCAGCCAATGATCCCTATCCACAGATTCCGGGCGCGACCAATGCCTACAGTGGCATCACGCGGGTAAAGGTGGACAACGCCTGCGGTACCAATTGCGCCATGTGGAGGTACACCATCGGTTCCGGCGATACCGCGGCGCTGCAGAACTTCGCGAACTGGTTCTCGTACTACGGGAACCGCAATCGCGCGATGATCGCCGGCATGACCCGCTCGCTGTCGGACATCAACAATCTGCGTGTCGGTTATTTTCGGATCAACCAGAACGGCAGCTATGACAGCGGCACGTCGACAACCAAGCGTCTCGCCATGCGTGACATGGCCAACAACTCCGACAAGCTGGCGCTTTACACCGACATGACTGCGCTGACCGCCAGTGGTGGTACGCCGAACCGCCAGGCCGTCAACGCGGCTGCCCTGCAGATGACGCGCACCGATGCAGGTGCCCCGGTCAAGCTGATGTGCCAGAAGAATGCGGTGATGCTGTTCACCGACGGCTTCAGCAACGGAGATGGCCCCACTGTCGGCAACACCGACAGTGCGATGGGCGCGCCGTTCAGCGATGGCAATGCCAATACCATGGCCGACATCGTGACCAAGTACTACAACGACGTGAATGGCGGTTCGCCGCTGCGCACCGATCTGACCGCGGGCAAGGTGCCGGTGCCGCAGGCTTGCAAGGGGGCCAACCCGGACAAGCGTCTGGACTGCCAGCCCAATCTGCACATCAATTTCTATGGCGTGACGCTGGGTGCACGAGGCAACCTGTTCAACCCGGACCTGGTCCAGGATCCGTATACCGACGCGTCCATCTACGGCAACTGGCCGCCGCGCGAGAATGACCAGCGCAGCACCGTTGACGACATCTGGCACGCCACGGTCAATACGCGGGGCGAGTACATCAACGCCCGAACGCCTGAGGAAATCACCACTGCCATGCGCCGCGTGCTGTCTTCGGTGACGTCGGGTGCCTCGCCTTCCGGCGGCAGCGGGTCCAGCGGTGCTCGTGTGGGCTCCGGCTCCATTTCGATTTCGCCGAGCTATGAAATCGCCAACGAAGGGACTGACTGGTTCGGTCGATTGACAGCGAGCAAGGTGTCTACCAATGCCGCGCGCGAGATCGTCTACACCTCGATGTGGGAGGCCGCCGCGCAGCTCACTGCAACCGGTCGCCAGGTGTTCTTCACCAAGGACGGCACCACCCGCGCCTTCACTGCGGGTACGGTGACGCTGGACGATCTGTGCACGAAGTCAGCCGCGCTGTATCCGGGCATGTCCCGCTGCAACGCGGCTGCGGTGACGGCCCTTGGGGCGAACATCACCAGTGCGGTGGCCTACCTCAAGGGCGACCAGACCGGTGAAGTGAAAAACGGCGGCAAGCTACGCGATCGCACTACCCGCCTGGGAGACATCGTCAACTCCAGTCCGGTGGTCAGTGCGCCGGGCGACGACTACGGGTACCGTCGTCTGGGCGGGACGCTGGCCACCAGCTACCAGACGTATGTCGCCCAAAAGAAGACCCGTGCCAATTACATGGTGTACGTCGGGGCCAATGACGGCATGCTGCATGCCTTCAACGGCGGCATGGATGCGGCCGGCAATACCATTTCCGGCGGCGGTACCGAGGCGTTCGCCTATATCCCGTCGACCGCGCTGGGCCACATGGGCAATCTGCTGTTCCCTTACGACGCACGAAACCTCAACGACCAGAAATTCGACCACCGCTACTACGTGGACGGCAAGATCGCCTTGGCCGACAGCAATTATGGTGGTAATTGGCATACCACGCTGGTCGGTGCCTCCGGTGCAGGTGGACGCAGTGTGTTCGCCTTGGACGTGACCCCCGGCGCGACGTTCGGAACGGGGAGCAAGCTCTGGGAAATCAGCGACCTGGACGCGGCGCTTTCTGCCGATGTGCGGAACAATATCGGACACGTTCTGGCCAAGCCCGTAATCGTGCCGATGCTCGACAGCAGCGGCACGCCAGTCTGGCGCGCTGTGTTCGGGAATGGTTACAACAGCGCCAACGGCAAGGCGGTGCTGTTCATGGTGGACATCAAGACCGGTACCCCAACGGTGACGATGATCGAAGCGGTGGAGTCCGGCGCCGGCGTACCTACCGGCAGCAATGGCTTGGGGTCGGTGGTGGTTGTAGACCGATATCGCGGTACCGCCACCCGGACCCGCGGTACCGATGGCTATTACGATACCGCCTACGCGGCCGACCAGAAGGGAGCAGTGTGGAAGTTCGATCTGCGTGCAGGGACCAATCTGACCGTCCCGCTGTTCACCTCGCGTAGTTACACCGAAAACGGGCGGACACTGCGTCAGCCCATCATCGGTGGGCTCGAATCGATGGCGGGCGAGTCCGGCGGCAACATGCTGTTCTTCGGCACCGGCAGCTTCTCCTTTGTCGATGACCCGTCCGATACCTCGGTCCAGAGCCTCTATGGCCTGAATGACACCGTGGATGGTCAGATCACCACTACGCTGACCCGTGCCAATCTCACAGGCAGCGTGATCGCCTCTGCGGCGCAGGGCCGCGGCTTGACCCGGAGCACCGCGCCCACTGGTAGTCGTGGCTGGTATGTCGACCTGCCCGGTGGCGAACGCTTTGTTGGTCAGCCCAGTATTTCCGAGGGCGATGTCTACATGCGGACCTACGTGCCGTCGCCGACCGCTTCCGGTTGCGCCTCTGCCGGGACCAACTGGACATTCGTGCTGCAGGCGCTTACCGGCAACGGTGCGTTGGGGGGCTCCAGGCTTGGCTCCACCACAGGTACGGTATTGGCAGACGGAACCGCTGCAGTAGAGACGCCGTCGACCGGCAGTGCGGCGATCACCGATGTGGGGATTGGTTCGCTACCCTCCCAAGGCCTTGCGGCCGCGCCGCCCGGCGGGCCGACGGGCAACCCACCGACACCCAACAATCAATGCTGGGCCTGGTTCACCAATGGCACTGCGCCGATGGTATTCCGTCCTTATCCTTGCGGACGTCAATCGTGGAGACAGATCCAGTGACCTTTCATCGTTCTTCGGCGGGAAGCGTGCGGCACGCAAGCGGCTTCACCTTGATCGAGCTGATGGTTGTGGTGGCCATCGTGGCGATCCTGGCAGCGATTGCGTATCCGAGCTACACCCAGCACGTGCTGGCGTCCAAGCGGGGATTGGCCAAGGCAGAAATGGTGGAGTACGCCCAGCGCGCGGAGCGGCATCACACGCTGAACAATAGCTACACATCGTTTACCTTCAGCGAAACGGGAACGAGGACGGTCAATTCGCCACGCACGGGCACGGCTGCCTACACGGTGACCATTACGCCCGCGGCGTCCACCTTCGTGATCACCGCCACACCGGCGGGGCCGCAGGCGCGCGACAAGTGCGGCACGCTGACGGTAAACCAGGCAAACCAGAAGACGCCCGGTACGGTGTCCGGCGTTACCTGCTGGTAGCCGCGTAGGTCCGGCTGTTGCAAGGTCTGATTTGAGCGTCTAGAATGCGCCTCCCCGCCCGAATAGCTCAGCCGGTTAGAGCACTTGACTGTTAATCAGGGGGTCGTTGGTTCGAGTCCAACTTCGGGCGCCAGATCTGAAAAAGCCGCGAGAAGTCGCGGCTTTTTCTTTGCCTGCTGTTCGGGGCAGCAAGGGCGCGGAGTGGTGAAGGATGGCCCTCACCGGTGGTTTTGCGTTTGACGGTGACCTCAGTCCGCGCAGCTTCCGGGCCGATCCAGCGTCTCGGATCGAACCCGCCCGCTGTTGTTAACCACAACACGGCCGTACAAGTGGGCGTTGCGGCAGATGTCCAGCGAGAGGTTGGTTCCATAAGCGCGGCCATTTCCGAGGTAGCGGATGCGGTTGCGGGCGGCGCTTGTCTTTATCCGCCAGGCAGATGGCGGGTGCCATTGCTGATGTTGCAGGATGTCTCCAGCAGCGGCCGGGCCGACAAAACCGGGCCGCACCACGTATACGATCCAGCCGCGACCCCAGTTGGCGGCCGCATCGCATGCCAGCCCGTCACTACTGGGGCAGACGCCGACTTCGCCGTGCCGTCGGATGGCACTTAGCCGTGCGAACGCCAGGTCGCTGCTGAGCAGGTGGCGGACGCTGGAGGCGCGCTGGCGGTACAGCAGTTGACTGAAGTCGGGCAGTGCGATGGCGCATAGCACGGCCAGCACCAGCAACGTTACCATTGCCTGCAGCAAGGTCCAGCCACGCACGCGGGGCTGCGTGGCGCGGTCCTGAAAGGTCATAGCCGTCGTCACGCACTAGGGGAGGGACGTCCAGCCTGAGCCTGCTCAATGGCCCGGGCCATCGGGGGTAGGAGCACCCGGCCGTCGGCCATCCCCTCAGCCGGCCGTCACCATGCCCCCCGGTATACTGGAGGGCCCGGGATTTGGCGGCACCATGAGCGATCGGTTCGAACTTGTATCCCCGTATTCACCGGCAGGCGACCAGCCGGCGGCGATCGAGAAGCTGACGGCCAATTTCGAGGCCGGCGTGGCCAAGCAGACCCTGCTCGGCGTGACCGGCTCGGGCAAGACCTACACCATCGCCAACGTGATCCAGCAGGTGCAGAAGCCGACGCTGATCATGGCGCCGAACAAGACCCTGGCCGCCCAGTTGTACGGCGAGTTCAAATCGTTCTTTCCGCACAACGCGGTCGAATACTTCGTCAGTTACTACGACTACTACCAGCCCGAGGCGTACGTGCCCTCGTCGGACACCTTCATCGAGAAGGACAGTTCGATCAACGAGCACATCGAGCAGATGCGGCTGGCCGCCACCAAGACCCTGCTGTCGCGCCCGGATGCGATCGTGGTGGCCACGGTGTCGGCCATCTACGGCCTGGGCGCGCCGGAAGACTACCTGTCGCTGCGGCTGATCCTGTCCACCGGCGAGCGCATCGACCAGCGCGACCTGATCAACCACCTGACCCAGCTGCAGTTCACCCGCAACGAATACGAGTTGCAGCGCGGCACCTTCCGGGTGCGCGGCGAGGTGATCGATGTGTTCCCGGCCGAGTCGGACAGCGAGGCAGTGCGCATCGAGCTGTTCGACGGCGAGATCGAGCAGATCAGCATGTTTGACCCGCTCACCGGCGAGAGCCTGCGCAAGCTGATGCGTTACACCGTGTATCCCAAGACCCATTACGCCACCACCCGCGAGCGCGTGCTGGCTGCGGTGGAGACGATCAAGGCCGAGCTCACTCCGCGGCTGGAGCAGTTGTACGAACAGAACAAGCTGGTCGAAGCGCAGCGCCTGGCGCAGCGCACCCAGTTCGACCTGGAGATGATGGCCGAGGTCGGTTTCTGCAACGGCATCGAGAATTACTCGCGCCACCTCACCGGCAAGGCRCCGGGCGAGCCGCCGCCGACCCTGTTCGATTACCTGCCGCCGGACGCGCTGCTGGTGATCGACGAATCGCACGTGACCATTCCGCAGATCGGCGCGATGTTCAAGGGCGACCGGTCGCGCAAGGAAACCCTGGTCGAGTTCGGCTTCCGGCTGCCGTCGGCGCTGGACAACCGCCCGCTGCGTTTCGAGGAATGGGAGGCGCGCTGCCCGCGCAGCATCTATGTCTCGGCAACGCCGGGTCCGTACGAGCTGCGCGAGGCCGGTGATGAAATCACCGAGCTGGTGGTGCGTCCGACCGGTCTGATCGATCCGGTGGTGGAGATCCGTCCGGTCGGCACGCAGGTCGACGATCTGATGAGCGAGGTCAACGAACGCATCAAGCTGGGCGACCGCGTGCTGGTCACCACGCTGACCAAGCGCATGGCCGAGAACCTCACCGAATACCTGACCGAGCACGGCATCCGCGTGCGTTACCTGCACTCGGACATCGACACGGTCGAGCGCGTGGAGATCATCCGCGACCTGCGCCTGGGCAAGTTCGATGTGCTGGTCGGCATTAACCTGCTGCGCGAAGGCCTGGACATGCCCGAGGTGTCACTGGTGGCGATCCTGGATGCGGACAAGGAAGGCTTCCTGCGGTCGACCGGCTCGTTGATCCAGACCATTGGCCGCGCCGCCCGGAACCTGCGCGGCAAGGCGATCCTGTATGCCGACAAGATGACGCGCTCGATGCAGGCGGCGATCGACGAGACCGACCGACGCCGTGCCAAGCAGGTGGAATACAACGAACTGCACGGGATCACGCCCAAGTCGGTGCTGCGCCCGATCACCGACGTGCTCGAAGGCGCGCGGTCGGAGGCGGCCGAGAAGGAGGCACGCGGCAAGGGCGGCAAGGGTCGTGGCGGCCGTGTTGCCGAGGAATCGGTGGACTACCGCACCCTCGAACCGGCGCAGATCGCCAAGCGCCTGCAGGCGCTGGAGCAGAAGATGTACCAGCACGCGCGCGACCTGGAGTTCGAGGCGGCGGCCCATGTCCRTGACCAGATCCGGCAGCTGAAGGAAGCCAGCCTCGGCTGAACAACCGATTGTGAAATATCTTCACAAAAGTGTTGCGCTTCCCGGGGGACGTCCGTAATATACGCGGCCTGCACCGACGCATTCGCGGCGACGCAGAAGGAAGAAACGGGCGGTTAGCTCAGCGGTAGAGCACTACCTTGACATGGTAGGGGTCACAGGTTCGAACCCTGTACCGCCCACCACTCCGACCTCACAGAGGTGCGGGTGGAAACGAAGAAGGCCAGCCATCGTGCTGGCCTTTTTGTTTTTCCGGCACCGGAGCGCCTGGGCCAATGATGAGAGGCGGGGCCATACGCCGCTCCGACCGGGGAGTGACCGACGCGCGCATAGTGTCGTGATTGGACTTTTTGGATCGATCCGCCACAGGCGTTCGCTACCGGGTAGCTGCAGCGGGAAGGGTCAGGCGCCGTGCCCGCGCAGGCGCGCCGACATGAGGGCATGGCGCCGCGCCCGTGCCGACAGAGGCCCATCGATATACGTTGTGATAGCGTCTGCTCGCCGATGGATCGAACGTTTTGCCGTCGGAAATGGATAGAAACCTGACCCGTAGGAAGGAGACGAAATGGCAATGCTCAAAGGTCTGACGTTGATAATGGTCGTTGCAGGGGTGGCGGCCGTCCCCGGAAGTGGTCTGATCCCGTCGGCGCTGGCGGCGCCCTGCTGCTCGACCGATCCGCATGGCAGCCAGATCGCGGCGAGGGGTCTGGGCGAAACCGCCCCCTTGGCGCTCAACATCAGCCAGGATTCGACCTGGCGGGCATACGAGTTCAAGCGCGATGGTGTCTGGTATCTGCAGGTCAACGATCAGGCCGGCAGCGTGCGCGCGATCATCGGCAATATCGGTGACACGTTCTGGACCCTGCCCGGAGGCGTGGACGCCGATCGCGTGTCGCTGCCCGGCAACAACCTGGCGATTCCGGCCGGTGCCGTGCGTGAAGTGGTGTACCGCAAGCCGCAGATGTTGCTGGTTGCCTACAACACGGCAGGTGGCGTGATCTGGTCCATCGAAGGTCCCGACGGTTCGCGATAAGTCTGCGGCACATCCACCAGCAGCAGGCGGATACGGTTACGGCGGCAGCCCGCGCTGCCGCCGTAAGCCAGCGTCCGCCCGGCCAGCACGTGCTGCGCGCGCTGGATGACAGCGGCCCCCAAGCGGCGTTTGTGGTCCAGCAACGCCACGGTCATGACAATCCCGGAGACCCCGCCGCGGCGGCCACACCGGACCCTTACCTGCAGGTAGCCGGTCTCATGATCCAGCAGCAAGCTCACCGCATCGGCCAAACTCCGGTACGCGGCCAGTTGCAGCCCCAGGCTCAGGCGGCACGGGTCGCCGTGCAGGCGCGGGCGTGCAATCCGGTCGGTCATGTCCCAGAGCCCGGCCAGGCCGCCTGAGCGCAACGCCACGAATAGCCCGGAGTACTCGATTTCAGTCGGATAGACCATGCTGATCTGCTCGCGGAACAAGCGCGATTGCAGTTGGCTTGCACTGAGCATGTCCAGGGCCGATGCATGCGCGCCACGTTGCTTGAGCAGCGCAGCAGCCCGGAGGAAGGACTGGTCGATATCCTCGCCGATCACACGCATCTGCTGGGCGCGTACGCGTCGTTCCTGTTCACTGGCCAGATGCCCGGTTCTGGCAAAGGTCTCGGCCTGGCCGCGCAGTTTTTCCCTCGCGGCAAAGCGGTGGTAATGGTGGGAGATGGTGGAGCCCAACAGCAGCAACGCCGTGCCGGTCACCGCCAGGATCTGCTGCGCGACGAATGCGGTGGCGTCGAACGAACCCGGACGTCCGGTCATTTCCATGGTCAGTGCCAGGGTCAGGTTGATCGCCGCAAAGCTCACCGCAGCGCCGCGCCAGCCGTACAGACAGGTCAGGCCAACGGCGGGCAGCATCATGGCGATGCGCAGGCTGTTCTTGGCCAGCACCATGTCCTCGCCGCCAGGCAGGTGTGCTGCGGACAGGCCAAGGGCGACGATCACCGACAGCGCGGCTATGGCGGCAGTAGGCCATCGGGAGGTCGCGGCAAACGACACGTGGCGGTGGCGCCACAGCAGCGCCAGTGGCGCAAACAGGAGGATGCCCAGGTAATCGCCGACCATGTAACGCAGCATGCCGGTCCAGGAGACCGCCTCGTGCAGCGTGGGCATCAGCAGGTAGGCCAGTCCTTGGTTGAGCGAGGACACCGCGATCGCCGACAGTGCCGCGATCGACAGCAGCCAGGCCTCACTCTGCGAGGCCAGCCTGCGCTGGTGCCAGTGCACGATCAGAGCCACGGTGGGCATCAGCACCATGGACGCAATGACGACCCACGCCAGGCCGTACTGTCCGATCATCGGGTAGCGCGCCTGGGCGAAGAAAGCGTATTCGCCCAGGATGAGGTAGGGCCACCAGCGGGGCGGGCAAAGCAGAAGGGCCGCCACGCGGATGCCGGCCGGGAGATACATCTGGTCTACCGATGATGCGCGGGCCACGCCATAGGCGAACGCGTAAAGCACTGCCAGCAACACGCCTGCCGGATGGATGCGCAGATTGAGGTGAAACTCCTTTTTCAACCAGCTCAACTGCACGGAGACCTCCGTTCACGTGGGTGCCGCGTCGCCGGCACGGGATGCCGGGGCTGAACGGACACTATCGACGAAACCGCTTCGATGCAACGACGTGGCTGTGAAAACAGTCGGCAACACGTTCTGCGGTCTGAAGCGCGTGAAAGTCGGATTTGATGGAGATCACAATTTCTGCTGCTGATCGCAGACTCCACCGACGCCGCATTCGCCGGCTGACTGATGGTTTAAGTGCGCCATGCAGCCAAGCATGGCGGCATGACCACGTGCGGATCGATGCAGCTTGGCAGCGTTTCCTCTCGACGCCCGCCAACGCAGCCGCTGCCGGTGTTCGGCAAGCTGTGTGCCACGGCGCTGATGCTGGGCGTCTGCGCGACCGCGTTCGCGCCGGTACTGCTGCCCCACTGGGCCGCCGCAGTGATGGCGGGAGCGGGGCTGGTGCTGTGGTGCTGGCCGGGGCGGTGGCGCGGCCTGGGCGCTGCCGTGTTCGGTCTGGGCTGGGCGACGCTGCACGCGCACCTGGCCCTGGCCGCGCAGCTGCCTGCCGATGCGGGGAAGACCGAGTACCTGCTGCGCGGTCGGGTGATCGACCTGCCCACGCACGGCGCGATCGGCACCCGCTTCGTGTTCCGCGTGGACGATGATCCGGCGTTGCCCGTGCGGGTACGCGGCCGTGCGTTTGCCTTGAGCTGGCATGATCGGCCCGGCAGCGGTGCCGACCCACGCCTGCAGCTCCAGGCGGGCGCGCGCTGGACGCTGCAGGCGCGTCTGCGCCCCCCACGTGGGCTGCTCAATCCCGGCGGCTTCGATGCCGAACGGCACGCCGTGCTGCAGCGCCTGGCAGGCAGCGGCAACGTGCATGCACCCGCCGGCGCCCGCCCACTCGGCCCGCCCACCGGGCTGCCGGCGTGGCGCGAGCGGATGGCGGTGGCGATCGCCTCACAGGTGCGCGGTGAGGGCGCGCGCTTCGTGCAGGCGCTGGCGCTCGGCGATACACGTGGACTCACCCAGAGCGATTGGGAGGATCTGCGCGCGCTCGGGCTGACCCATCTGGTGGCAATCTCCGGCTTTCACGTCGGCCTGGTGGCCGGCTTCGCCGCATGGCTGGCCACGCTCGGCTGGCGCCTGTGGCCAGCGTTGGGCCGGCGACTGCCGCGACCGGTGGCGGCAGTCCTCGCCGCCGTGCTGGGGGCGGCGCTGTATGCGGCAGTGGCCGGATTCGCGCTGCCCACGGTGCGCACGGTGTTGATGATCGCCGTGGTTGCTGCCGCACGCTGCGCACGGCGACGGGCAACGGTGGGCCAGGCGCTGGCGTTGGCTGCGCTGGCGGTGCTGCTGGTGGACCCGCTGGCGGTGCTGTCGCCGGGCTTCTGGCTCAGCTTTGCCGGTGTGCTCTGGCTGGTCTGGTGCCTGCCGGGACGCGATCAGCACTGGCTGCGCACGTTCCTGGGCGCGCAGGGCGTGGTCACGCTGGCGCTGTTGCCGCTGACCGTGGCCTTGTTCGGCCAGGCGTCGCGGGCGGGTCCGCTGGTGAATCTGCTGGCAATCCCGTGGTGGAGCCTGGTGGTGGTGCCGCTGGCGCTGATCGGCACCGCGCTGGAGGCCATGCTGGACGGCGCGGGCCGTTGGCCGTGGCAGCTCTCAGCCTGGTGCTTCGACGCCAGCTGGTGGCTGTTCGGCCATGTCGCGCGCAGTGGCCTGGCCCTGTGGTGGGTGCCACAGGCCGACCGCTGGGCGTTGCTGGCGGCGTTGCTGGGCGTGGGTTGGCTACTGCTGCCGCGCGGCTGCGGTGGACGGCTGCCCGCGGGGCTGCTGTGCCTGCCACTGCTGTGGCCGGCGGCGCAGCGGCCCGGGGAGGGGGAGGTGGAGCTGCTGGTGATGGATGTGGGGCAGGGCCTGGCGGTGTGGATACGCACCCGCCACCACCGGCTGCTGTACGACGCCGGGCCGGCCAGCGTCGGCGGCTTCGACGCAGGTGAGCGGGTGGTCGTGCCCACCCTGCACGCGCTCGAGGAAGGCCGGTTGGACCGGCTGCTGCTCAGCCACGGTGATCGCGACCATGCCGGTGGCGCGGCGGCGGTGCAGCGGGCGTTCGGTCAGCCGCCGCTGCTGGCTCCGCAAGGCGCGCGGCCAGGGATCAGCGTGCCGTGCGCCGCAGGGCAGGGCTGGCGGTGGGACGGGGTCGAGTTCCGCTTCCTGCACCCGTCGCCCGTCGCCCGGTACCGGCGCAATGAAAGCAGCTGCGTGCTGCGCATCGGCACGGCCCATGGGGCGATCCTGTTGCCCGGCGACATCGGCGCGTCCAGCGAGGCGCAGCTCCTGGATACCCAGCCAGCTGCCCTGCGTGCCGCGCTGGTGGTGGTACCGCACCATGGCAGTGCCGGTTCTTCCAGTGCGGCCTGGGTGGCAGCGGTGTCGCCCAGGCTGGCGATCGTGTCGGCCGGTCACGGCAACCGCTTCGGCCACCCGCGCGCCGAGGTGGTGGCGCGATGGCGCGGCGCTGGCGCCGAAGTGCTGAACACCGCCGATAGCGGCGCGGTGCGCGCATGGCTCGGTCGTGAAGGCCTGCAGGTGCGTGAACAGCGGGTTTTTCAGCCGCGTTGGTGGGATGCCGCGGAGCGGAGGCGGGCGGCTGCTATTCTATCGGCGGTCAAACAGGCGGCCGATGGGCCGGAGGGTTGAAACGTGTGGGAACTGGTCAAGGCCGGTGGCTGGCCGATGGTGCCGCTGCTGCTGTTGGGCGTACTGGCTTTGGCGATCGTCCTGGAGCGTTTCTGGACCTTGCGGCGTAACGAAGTCCTGCCCCCCGGGCTGGGACAGGAAGTGCGCAACTGGGCCGCACGCGGCAAGCTCGACCCGAGCCACATCCAGTCGCTGCGGGCGAACTCGCCGCTGGGTGCACTGCTGGCCGTCGCGCTGGAAGCGCGCAACCGTCCGCGCGACCAGATCCGCGAGCGCATCGAGGATGCCGGTCGGCACCTGGTGCACCGCATGGAGCGTTTCCTGAACGCCCTGGGCACGATCGCCTCGGCCGGCCCGTTGCTGGGCCTGCTCGGCACGGTGGTCGGCATGATCCAGATGTTCCTGGGCATCCTCGACCACGGCGTGGGCGATGTGAACCAGCTGGCCGGCGGCATCGGCAAGGCGCTGGTGTGCACGGCCACCGGCATGATCGTGGCGATCCCGGCACTCATGTTCCATCGCTATTTCAAGGGCCGCATCGGGGGTTACGTCATCGAGATGGAGCAGGAGGCGAGCGCATTGCTGGACGCGCTCGATGGCCGCCCCGGGGTGATGAACACCGGCGCCCGTGCCCCTGTTGCCGCCCCGGCGGCACCCGTCACGGCCAAGGGCTGACGGATGCGTATCGGCAATGACCGGGCCCAGGACGAGCCGCATATCGATCTGGTCCCCCTGATCGACGTGATCCTCGTCCTGATCATCTTCTTCGTGGTCACCACTACCTTCGACGCGCGCTCCACGCTGCAGCTGCAGCTGCCGACCGCCAGCCAGCAGAGCACGGCCGAGCCGCCGCGCTCGCTGAGCGTGCTGGTCAACGCCGAAGGCCGTTATTTCATCAACGACCAGGAAGTGCTGCGCACCGATGTCGAATCGGTCAAACAGACCATCGCCGCCGTGGCCGGCAGCGATCGGACCCAGACCGTGCTGCTGCGCGCCGACGCACGCACCCCGTACCAGGCCGTTGTGACCGCCCAGGATGCCCTGGGTCAGCTCGGCTTCCGCCGCATCGCCATCGCTACCGCGCCGGAGGTGCGTCCATGAACAAGAAACATGCCCCGGTCTGGCCCATCTACAAGCGCC
The DNA here is from genome assembly GCF_056400525.1 of Stenotrophomonas sp. P5_A9. Lineage (NCBI taxonomy): Bacteria > Pseudomonadati > Pseudomonadota > Gammaproteobacteria > Lysobacterales > Lysobacteraceae > Stenotrophomonas > Stenotrophomonas sp. P5_A9. The sequence continues at coordinate 122,515 of NZ_JBFULC010000004.1, read as the reverse complement.
TGCTCGGCTATACCCACGCCTACTGGACCTTCATGGTGGCCGCGGTCATCGGCATGGTGGTCGAAGCGCTCGCCGGGTACCACTTCAGCAAGCTGATGGAGCCGCTGGTCAACCGGGGCTTCGTCAACCCCGAGCCGCGCATGGCGGTGATCCTGCCGTTGACCATCCTCGGCCTGTTCGTCGCGCGCAGCGCGGCGACCTTCGTCAGCGATTACGCACTGGCCCGGACCGGGCGCAGCGTCGTGCGCGACCTGCGCGAGCAGGTGCTGGAAAAGTACTTGCATCTGCCGTCCTCGCATTTCGACAGCGAGTCCACCCCGGTGATGGTCAGCCGGCTGAATTTCGATACCGAACAGGTCACCCAGGCCAGCGCGGACGCGCTCAAGACCCTCGTCGCCGATACCCTGACCATCATCGCCATGCTGGTGGTGATGCTGCAGATGAGCGTCAAGGTGACCGTGGCGATGCTGGTGGTGGTGCCCCTGATCGGCGTGATCGTCTCCTTCGTGGGCAAGCGCTACCGCCGTATCAGTCGTGGCATCCAGGACGGCATGGGCAGCATGGCGCAGACCGCCGAGCAGTCGCTGGCCGCGCAGCAGGAAGTGAAGGTGCATGGCACCCAGGCGCATGAAATCTCGCGCTATTCGCGCCTGGCCAACCGCATGCTGGGCCTCAACATGAAGGTGGAAACCACCCGCGCGGCGGCTTCCAGCGTGGTCCAGTTCCTGGCTGCGCTGGCGTTGGCGGTCATCGTGTGGGTGTCCACCCGCGAGGCGCTGGCCGGTCGTCTGAACGCCGGCCAGTTCATGGGCCTGATGATCTCGATGACCGCGATCATTCCATCGTTGCGCCGCCTCACCAGCGTGCAGTCGTCGATCGCGCGCGGTGTCTCCGCTGCCGAGCGCCTGTTCTCGATCCTGGACATGCCGGTCGAGCGCGACCAAGGGCAGAAGAAGATCGGCCGCGCGCGTGGCGAACTCAGCTTCGAACACGTGATGCTGCGGTATCGCGAAGACACTGGCGTGGCCCTGGACGACATCAGTTTCGTCGCCAGGCCCGGCACGGTCACCGCCATCGTCGGCCGTTCCGGCAGCGGCAAGACCAGTCTGATCCGGCTGGTGCCGCGCTTCTACGAACCCAGCGGCGGTCGCATCACCCTGGACGGCGTGGCCCTGGACGACTACCCGCTGGCCGACCTGCGTCGGCAGGTGGCCATGGTGGGGCAGAAGGTCATCCTGTTTGACGACTCGGTGGGCGCCAACATCGCCTACGGGATGGATGCCAGCGAGGAACAGATTCGCGCGGCGGCCGAAGCAGCCAATGCGTGGGAGTTCATCGAACGCATGCCGCAGCAGCTGCAGACCCCGGTCGGCGAGAACGGTGCGCTGCTGTCCGGCGGCCAGCGCCAGCGCCTGGCGATCGCACGCGCGATCCTGCGCGACGCGCCGATCCTGATCCTGGACGAAGCCACCGCCGCACTGGACAACGAGTCCGAGCGACTGGTCCAGGACGCGCTGCAGCGCCTCATGCCCGAACGCACCACGCTGGTCATCGCCCACCGCCTGTCCACCATCGAGCATGCCGACCAGGTGCTGGTGATGGACCATGGCCGCATCGTCGAGCGCGGCACCCATGAAGAACTGCTGGCACTGGGTGGCCTGTACGAGCACCTGCACAAGATGCAGTTCCGCGAAAGGCAGCCTTGATGGCGGCCAAGGGCACGCGCACGCCGTCGTACTGGTACGACGGCAGCACCATCCCGTTCCCGGCACGCCTGCTGGCACCGGTGTATGGCGCCGTGATCGCGCTGCGCCGCCTGGCGTATCGGCGGCGCTGGCTGAAGCGGCAGGCATTGCCGGTCCCGGTGATCGTGGTCGGCAACGTCACCGCCGGCGGCACCGGCAAGACCCCGCTGACCATCGCGCTGGTCAACCGCCTGCGCGAGGCCGGCTGGAAACCCGGCGTGGCCAGTCGCGGCTATGGCCGTGAAGAACCCGGCGTGGCGCGCTGGGTCGATGCCGGCACCGCGACCGCCGTGGGCGGCGACGAGCCGGTCCTGATCGCGTGGAAAACCGGCGTGCCGGTGCGCGTGGATGCCGACCGCGTGGCGGCCGGCAGGGCGCTGATCGAGGCCGGCTGCGACGTCATCGTCTGCGACGACGGCCTGCAGCATTACCGGCTGGCGCGGGATATCGAAATCGAAGTGGTCGACGCCCAGCGCCGCTACGGCAATGGCCGCCTGATCCCGGCCGGGCCGTTGCGCGAACCCGCCAGCCGCGCCCAGGACTGCGATTTCCGCGTGGTCAACATGGGCCAGGCCAGCGACGGTATCGCCGCGCAGCCGGCCTGCGGCTTCGGCGAATGGCCGATGCAGCTGCACATCGACAGCGCCCAGCCGCTCAGCGGCGGTCGCGCCCGCAACCTGGTGCATTTCCGCGGCCAGCGCGTGCATGCCGTGGCCGGCATCGCCCACCCGCAGCGCTTCTTCGACATGCTGCGTGCGCATGGCATCGGCGTGGTGCCGCACGCCTTCCCCGACCACCACGCCTATCAGGTATCGGACCTGCGCTTTGGCAGCGAGCTGCCGGTGCTGATGACCGAGAAAGACGCAGTCAAGTGCAAGGTCTTCGCCAACGAATGGCACTTCGCCGTGCCACTGGCGGCTGATCTGCCGGCCGCGTTCTGGGTGAGTCTGCTGGACCGACTGGACAAACTCGGCAAGCGTTGACGGCCGCGCCTGCCTCCCCGTAATCCACGTCACTGCCGAGAGTTTCCGCATGAGCCAATCCGTCGATTTCGTCGTCGCCATTCCGGCCCGTTTCGCCGCCTCGCGCCTGCCCGGCAAGCCGCTGCGCCTGCTCGGCGGCCAGCCGCTGGTGCTGCGTGTTGCGCAGCGCGCGCTGCTGGCCGGCGCGCGCGAGGTGTGGGTGGCCACCGATGACGTGCGCATCGCCGATGCCCTGCAGGGCCTGTCCAGCGTGCGCGTGGCGATGACCTCGGCCGACCACGCCTCCGGTACCGACCGTCTCGCCGAATGCGCGGCCCAGGCCGGCTGGAGCGATGACACGGTGGTGGTCAACCTGCAGGGCGACGAACCGTTCGCGCCGGCCGAGGGCATCCTCGCCGTGGCCGAAGCACTGGTCTGCAGCGGGGCGGAGATGTCGACCCTGGCAACGCCGGTGGAGGACGCCGAAACGCTGTTTGACCCGAACGTGGTCAAGGTGGTGCGCAAACAGAACCTGGATGCGCTGTACTTCAGCCGCGCGCCGATCCCGTGGCACCGTGATGCCTTCGCGCGCTCGCGCGACAGCCTGTCTGGCGCGCACTGGCTGCGCCACATCGGCATCTACGGCTATCGTGCCGGCTTCCTGCGCCAGTTCGCCGCGCTGCCGCCGGGCACGCTGGAACAGCTGGAGTCGCTCGAGCAGCTGCGCGCGCTGGAAGCCGGTCACCGGATCAGCGTAGCGCTGAGCCCGGCCGCGTTCCCGCCGGGCATCGATACCCCCGAGGACCTGGCCCGCGCCGAGGCCTGGCTGGCCGCGAACCCCTAAGCGGACGGCGGGGCCGGGGCGCCTGCCGCCGCATTTCTGGCGCGGCACGACGATTGCATGACGCCGACTCCGGCATAATCGGGGCATGAACGTACAGCCTGTCCAGGACTTGCCCGAATTTGCCACGTGGCTCAATGCGCCACCCACCACGCTGACCGAGCTGCGCGGCCGGCCGGTGGTGCTGGCTTTCGTCAATTCTGCCTCGGTGTGGTGCGCCCAGCGTCTGGCCGATCTGGCCCAGTGGCAGTCGCGCAACCCCGGCAAGCTACAGCTGCTGATCGTGCAGGTGCCGCGGTTCGACTGCGAGCGCGACCCGGTGCAGGCGTTGAAGCTGCTGCGCCGCCAGGGTGTCACCGCCCCGGCGCTGCTGGATTCGGACTGGGATGGCTGGCGCCGCTTCAACGTCACCGCGTGGCCCACGCTCGTACTGCTCGATGCGCAGGGCCGCGAACGCGACCGCCTGGTCGGCGTCGGCGGGGAACTCGAGCGTGCGCTCAATGCGCTGTGCGAAGACGGTGCGCGCGTGGCCGACAACGATCTGTCGCTGGCCCGTGAACTCCACCCGGAGCCGCGGCTTCCGCTGCTGTTCCCGACCGCGCTGGTGGTGACCACCGAGCGCCTGTACATCGCCGACAGCGGCCATCATCGCGTGCTCGAGTGCAGCCACGGCGGTCGCGTGCTGCGCCAGTTCGGCCTGGGTACCGCCGATTTCATGGACGGCGGCCCCGGTGAAGCGGCGTTCCACCGTCCGCAGGGCCTGGCCCTGGAGCGCGAGTGGCTGTACGTGGCCGACACCGGCAACCACGCCCTGCGCCGCATCCACCTGCTCAGCGGCCAGGTCGATACCTTGTGCGGCACCGGCCGCCCCGGCGAGCCGACCGAGGGCATGGTCGAGCAGCCGCGCCAGACCGCCCTGAACCACCCGCAGGGGCTGGCGGTGGCCGACAACCAGATCCACATCGCCATGGCGGGCGACAACCGCATCTGGAGCTACCACCTTGGCCAGCGCAGCCTGAAGTGGCGCGCCGGCTCCGGCGCCATCGACGAGCGTGACGGCAGCGGCCATGTCGCCGCCTTCGCCCAGCCGACCTCGCTGGCGGCGGTGCAGCAGGTGCTGTACGTCTGCGACGCACTCGGTTCGTCGATCCGCGCGATGCAGCTGCGGGGCGATCTGGTGCAGACCCTGGTTGGCCAGGGCATGTGGTCGTTCGGCGAACAGGACGGCCCGCGCACGCTGGCGCAGCTGCAATATCCGCAGGCCATCGCCTTGAGCCCGGATGCGCCGCTGCTGTGGATCGCCGATGCCGGCAACGGCCGCCTGCGCACGCTGCGCCTGGGCGGCGGTGAACTGAGTACGCTGGAACTGCCGCGTCGCCTGCATGGCCCGGCCGGTCTGGCGCTGGGCGGTGGCGCGGTCTGGATCGCCGAGACCGACGCGCATGCCGTGCTGCGTTTCGACCCGGTCAGCGGCGTACTGAGCGACGTGCCGATCACCGAATGACTGCGTCCACCGCTCCGGCCTTCGATGGCAAGGCATTCGCGGCCCACCTGAGTACCGCGCCCGGCGTCTACCGCATGTACGCCGCCGACGACAGCCTGCTGTACGTCGGCAAGGCGCGTGCGCTGCGCAATCGCGTTGGCAGCTACTTCAACGGCACGCCCAAGACCACCCGGATCATGTCGATGCTGTCGCAGGTCGCGCGCATGGACGTGACCGTGACCCGTTCGGAGGCCGAAGCGCTGCTGCTGGAAAACCAGCTGATCAAGTCGCTGTCGCCGCGCTACAACGTATCCCTGCGCGACGACAAGACCTATCCACAGGTGCTGCTCACCCGCGAAGACTGGCCGCGTATCGCGCTGCATCGCGGCCCGCGTGCGGTGCCGGGGCGCTACTACGGCCCGTATCCGGGCGTGACCGCCGTGCGCGACACGCTCAACCTGATGCACAAGCTGTTCAAGCTGCGCAGCTGCGAGGACAGCGTGTTCCGCAACCGCTCGCGGCCGTGCCTGCAGTACCAGATCGGCCGTTGCAGCGCGCCCTGCGTGGACCTGGTCAGCGCCGAGGACTACGCCGAATCGGTGCGCCGCGCGTCGATGTTCCTGGAAGGCAAGAGCGACCAGCTGGCGCGCGAACTGGGCACGCAGATGCAGGCCGCCAGCGAAGCGCTGGAGTTCGAACAGGCCGCGCGCCTGCGCGACCTGGTCACCGCGTTGCGCAGCATGCAGACGCGTCAATACGTGGATGGCCGCGCCGCCGACCTGGACGTGCTGGCCTGCGCCACGCAGGGCGCCAATGCGTGTGTGATGCTGCTGGCCTTCCGTGATGGCCGCAATCTCGGCACGCGCCCGTTCTACCCGCGCACCAACGGCGAAGAAAGCGCCGAGGAAGTGCTGGCCGCGTTCGTCTCGCAGTACTACGTGGAGCACTCGCCGCCGCGCGAAATCCTGCTTGACCGCGAGATCCCCGATGCCAGCCTGATCGAGTCGGCGCTGTCGGCCTCGGCCGAATACAAGGTGCAGTTGAAGTGGAACGTGCGCGGCGAGCGCGCCGGCTATGTCGAGCTGGCCAGCCGCAACGCGCAGATCACCCTGGTCAGCGAACTGACCAGCCGCAGCGCCCAGCACGCGCGCAGCGAAGACCTGCGGCAGATGCTCGGCCTGGCCGAGCAGGTCAAGCGCGTGGAGTGCTTCGACATCAGCCACACCATGGGCGAAGCCACGGTGGCCTCGTGCGTGGTTTTCGACGCCAGCGGCCCGGTGCGCAGCCAATACCGCCGTTTCAACATCAGCGGCATCGAGCCGGGCGACGACTACGCGGCGATGCGCCAGGCCATCGAACGCCGCTTCCGCCGCGCGGTGGAAGAAGACGGCGTGCTGCCGGACCTGCTGCTGATCGACGGTGGTGCCGGCCAGCTCGGCCAGGCACAGGCGGCGCTGGCCGACCTGGGCGTGGAAGGGGTGATGCTGGTCGGCGTGGCCAAGGGCGTGGAGCGCAGGGCAGGGCACGAGGCGCTGGTGCTGCCCGATGGCCGCGAACTGCGGCCGGGCGCGGCTTCACCGGCCCTGCAGTTCATCCAGCAGGTCCGCGACGAAGCCCACCGCTTCGCCATCACCGGCCACCGGGGGCGCCGCCAGAAGGCGCGCATGACCAGCAAGCTGGAAGACATCGCCGGCATCGGCCCGCGCCGACGCGCCAGCCTGCTCAAGCATTTTGGCGGTCTGGTCGGGCTCAAGGCCGCCGGCGAAGCCGAAATCGCGAAAGTGGAGGGCATCAATGACGCCCTCGCTGCGCGCATCTACGCTAACCTTCATGGACTGCCCACGCCCGACGCGGCGGGCGAGTAGAGAGATGCGATGAAGTTGACCCTCCCCACCTGGCTCACCCTGCTGCGGATCCTGATGATCCCGGTGCTGGTACTGGTGTTCTACCTTCCCTACAAATGGACCAATTTCGCCTCCGCGGCGATCTTCGGCCTGGCCGCGATCACCGACTGGCTGGACGGCTGGATCGCACGGCGCTACGACCTGGCCTCGGCTTTCGGCGCGTTCCTGGACCCGGTCGCCGACAAGCTGATGGTGGCCGTGGCCCTGTTCCTGATCGTGCAGGGGCATCCCACCGCGTGGATGGCGGTGTGGGCGGCGGTGATCGTCGGCCGTGAAATCGCGGTCTCGGCACTGCGCGAATGGATGGCCGAGATCGGCCAGCGCGCCAAGGTGCGCGTGGCGCTGATCGGCAAGGTCAAGACCACCGCGCAGATGGTGGCGCTGCTGTGCCTGCTGTATTCGGTGGCCCCGCACACGCCAATGAACGAAATCTGGATGGGCATTCCGGTGTTCCACATCGGCGACTGGACCCTGGCGATCGCTTCGATCCTCACCCTGTTCTCCGGCCTGCAGTACCTGCATGCTGCATGGCCGAGCCTGCGTGAGGACGAGCGCGCGGCGCGCGAAAACGCACGTGCGAAAAAGAATGGCTGAGGGCTGTTGACACCTGCGCATTTGGTTGTAGAATTTCGCCTCCCAAGCGGGAATAGCTCAGTTGGTAGAGCGCAACCTTGCCAAGGTTGAGGTCGCGAGTTCGAGTCTCGTTTCCCGCTCCAGATACGGTCTCCACCGGCAATCGATCGCCGTGTGGTGCAACGAAAAAAGCGACCTTCGGGTCGCTTTTTTCGTTTCTGCTGTTCGCGCTTACGGTCTCTGGCTGGCGTCCATGCTGTTGCAGTCGTCGTCCACGCCAAACCTGTCCTGATCAACGCGCACGCAGCGCGGCTGTATCGTCTCCGCTGCGAACCCACGCCTGTCGCCCAGCGCTGCCCCATGGCGTCCAGTTCACCGCTGGATTCGAGCAAGTTCAGTCGACTCTGTAGCAGCAACGGATCCAGCCGCGCCGCGTGGTCATCGCGGGCGCTGCCGATGCGGCCTCGCCCAGGAACAGCCCGGTGGTGGCCATGAGGGCAGCCCGCACGGTGGTCTTCATCGACCTCCTGCTGCGCGCGCGTTGCACCAGGTGCGCACGTCCTCGCGATCGAATCCGCGGCAGGGATTGTCGGCGCGGATATACACGTACGGCGCCGCGTCACGGTAGGTGAAGTGGTAGTAGTAGTGGCGGTCCTTGCCATACAGCCAATAGTTCGAGGAACCCTGGTTGATGACATAGGGCTCGAAGGTGAAGATCGACGATTCCTGGGGAATGACGTTGCTCCGGTCAAGCAGCAGCATCATCGCGTTGGACGCCAGGTTCGTCGCCACACAACCGATGACCCCGCAAGCGAACAGCGCAGCGAGGAGGAAATGGGCGATTGTAGGCAGGCGAGGCGTCATGCCCCGGATTCTCACATGGCCGCGCATCATGTCGGCGGCACGCTTCATACCCACTTCACCAGCACTTCATGGCCTCCCCGCCGGCCCCACGGATCCTGTGCCCCTCGCTTCCGCAGGACGTCATACGCATGGATATTTCTTCTTCGGCCTACGACTGGGACCTTGTCGTGATTGGCGCCAGCTTCGCCGGCGCCGCCTGTGCGCTGGCCGCCGCGCAATACGGGCTGCGCGTGTGCGTGCTGGAGCGCAAGACCGACCCCGGCGCGCGGCTGCATACCACCGGCATCATCGTGAAGGAGGCGATCGAACAGACCTGGCTCGGCCGGGCACCCGCAGAACTGCTGCAGCGTGTGGAACGCGTGCGTCTGTACGCGCCAAACCTGCGCAGCGTGCTGCTGGCCGCGCCCGGGTACTACTTCATGACCACCGACACCCCCAACCTGTTGCGCTGGTTGTCTGCCGAATTGCGCGGCAACGGCGTGGAACTGCGTCTGGGGCAGGCGTTCACGCAGGCGGAGCGCGACGGCGACGGCTGGCGGGTAAACGGGGCAGGGCGGACGCGCTACCTGATCGGCGCCGACGGCGCGGCCTCGCGCGTGGCCCAGCGCACCGGCTTGGGTCGGGTGCGGGACAACCTCTACGGTGTCGAACAGGAATTTGCCGGCGTGCAGCTCGCCGAGGCCGGTGCGCTGCACTGTTTTGCCAGCAAGCGCTTCGCGCCGGGCTACATCGGCTGGGTCGCGCAGAATCCCACCGGCGTGCAGGTGGGCCTGGCGCTGCGCCACGATCCGGCGAACGCGCGGCAACCGGAGCTGGCCGGCTTCCTGCAGCACGTAGGCAGCGTGGTCGGGCTGCCCGCCTCAGCCAGGCCGAGCGCCACGCGTGCCGGCTTGGTGCCGTGCGGGCTTCCGGATGGGCCGATCACCGCGCCGGGGGTGATCCTCACTGGCGACGCGGCGGGAATTGTTTCGCCGCTGTCGGCCGGCGGCATCCATTCCTCGTGGCGCCATGGCTGGGCCGTCGGCGATGCAGCGGGGTTGCACCTGCGAGGCAAGGGGCCGCCGGCGGAAGCCGTCGCCCAGCAGGCCGCCCCTACGTTCCGTCGCAAGCGCCTGATGCGCTGGGCGATGGATCACCTGCAGATGGACTGGCCGGTCAACCTGCTGCTTCGGTCTGGCGCCATGCGACGGACGGCGGAGCAGGTCTACTTTCATCGGCGTGGCATGCGGGTGGGCGCGTAGCGGATGAAGCATCCGACCCCCTTCTGCTGAACGAAGCTGTTGACGGCGTGAAGGAATCCCGACACAATAGCGCTCCTTCGACGCAGGTCGATGGGCCGACCGCCTCCAGCGCCTCACGGTGCGGTGCAGTCGGGGCAAGCGAAAGTCTGCGGGAATAGCTCAGTTGGTAGAGCGCAACCTTGCCAAGGTTGAGGTCGCGAGTTCGAGTCTCGTTTCCCGCTCCATATTTCGACAGGGCCCCTTCGGGGCCYTGTTTTTCTCCGCGGTGGCACGCGGGCGTCCTGAGCGGCATGGCCGATTGGGATGTGAAAAAAAGTGTGAAAAGGCTGGTGTGTTATCGGTGGTTTCGGTAAGATACGCGCCTGATTTTGCGGGAATAGCTCAGTTGGTAGAGCGCAACCTTGCCAAGGTTGAGGTCGCGAGTTCGAGTCTCGTTTCCCGCTCCACATCCAGACCAGGCCCCGTTCTCGGGGTCTTGTTTTATCGGGGTATGATTTCCCGGTAAGCGGTAAGGTCACCGGCCTGGTGGCAGAGTGGTTATGCACCGGACTGCAAATCCGTTGAGATGGGTTCGATTCCCGTCCAGGCCTCCAGATCGAAATACGCTCAAAGCCCGCGCAAGCGGGCTTTTTGCGTTTCCGCGTATGCGATCGTGTCGTAGGCGCTGCGGCAACGCCGCGACGAACGTTGCCGATGCTGGCAATCTGAATTATTCAGTGCAGCGCTTTATTCAGGTGGCTGAAAGTGACAGCATGACGCGTCATTATCAGGATCAAGCCCATGCCCCTTCGTGCGATCGCCTACGTCAGCGAGGCGTCCGCAGACCTGTCCACTGCCGGTCTGGATGCGCTGGTCGAGGACGCGGCTCGGTTCAACACGCTCGCCGGGGTCACCGGCGTGCTGCTGTTCGATGGTGAACGCTTCCTGCAGTACTACGAGGGTCCGGAGGACGGCATTGCCGCCGTGCACGAGCGCATCCTGCATGCCCGTAGCCACCGCGCCATCATTGAGTTGAACCGCGGCCCAGTACCGCAACGCAGCTTCCCTTACTGGGGGATGCGCTGGCTGGCCGTCGACACAGCGCTGATCCGGCAGTTGGCGATCGGCGACTGGGCCGGTTTTGCCCGTCGCATGGATGACGGCCCGACGGCGGGCAGTGGGCTGGAGCAATTGCTCACGCTGGTAGCGCGTGCCCTGGACGTGGCGCCGCCACCGCTCCAGCCGCATACCGTCAGCTGATCCCCGCGACTCGCCTGCGCAGCCTTCACCCGTTCAGGACGAACGCCTGCCCAAGATGGGCATCGATAGTTCTGTGAGGTTCTGCCATGGCTCTGGCCCTGTTGTTCGCCGCCGCCGGTGTGCCCGGTTCGTTCTGGGATTCGCCCAGCAATGTGAGCGGCGTGATCTGGCTGTTGATCGGGCTGGCCGGCATCGGGTTCTCGCTGGTGCTCGGCCGCGCACTCAAGCGCTTCAACGGCCTGGTCTGGACCCTGTTGCTGGTGGGGATCGCGATCGGTCTCTACGGCGCCTGGCGGATGGCGTCGTAAGCGGCCGACTGGACTGACGGCATCCTGCCCACCCTTGCGACGCGATGTCGCAAGGGCTTCAATCGCTGCATCTGCAGCGGTTTACTGACATCACCCTGTCAACACATCCTGCGCATGCTGGCTGCCTGCCCAAGGGCGGTAGGCAGTGTGAACGATTCAGCGACGCTGTCGCCCAAATCGGTGTGCCGATTGACTTGGCGCGAAGACCGTGCAAATTTTGGGTGAAATGCAAGTGAATCCTTCGCTGTCTTTGTTCCTTTTGCGCGGCAAGCTGCACACAGGGTGGTTGCTCGTCTCCGATGCAGGGCAAGTCCAAGGGAGGTCGTATGCAATACGGCGTACATGACTTGGCTGATGGCGTGCGCACCGAGCTGGAAGCCAGTTACAGCAAGCACGGGTGCGGCCCGGAATTCTGGACCACCTATCAACAGGTGTTGGAACGGCTGGTGCCCAAGGGTCGCAGTCGCACCCAGGTCACCAACGAGCTGGCGTTGATCATCGAGCAGCTGGGCATCGTCCGGCGCGCGCAGATGGTGCCGCCGCGGACCACCGGCACACGCTGATACCGGTTGGGGGACCGGCGCCGTCGATCGATGGCAGGCGCGTAGCGGGATGCCGCCGTTTAAAACCGATGCACACCGATGCCCAGCAGCACCAGCAGGGTGCCGAGGGCTGCCAGCGTGCGCGGTCGCAGCCAGCGGCGTGCGTGTTGCTGTACCCGATTGGGGCTGGCAGGGGCGATCAGCCCGGTCGGGAAGTGCCATCCGCGCATCTGCGCATCACAGGCATCCACGCAGGCACCGCAGGCGATGCAATCGGGGTGCGGCCCGCTACGGATATCCAGCGCCATCGGGCAGACCGCCACGCAGGCCTTGCAGTCCACGCAATCGCCCAGACGGTCGTCGGGAAAGTGCGGCATCGGCCCAGCCAACGCCGGATGCGCGGCACGGAAGGCGTAGTCGCTGGCACTGACCGGATCGAGCAGGCCGCGCCCGCGCTGCATCACCGCGCCCTGTCCGGGCGCACGCGGGCCACGCGGTTCGCCACGGCGTGCGTCGTAGTGCACCTGGGGCGTATCGGTATCGCACAGGCTCGGGCAGAGCCGCGCGTAGGGGCACAGGTCGATGCAGACCTGCTCGCGCAGGAAGCCGGCATTGCCCCACGTGGCCAGCGCATAGAACACCACCCAGAACGTCTCCCAGCCACTCCAGTCCGGTGGCCACAGGCCCGCGACCAGGTCACGGATCGGACTGAACAAGCCCACGAAGGTCACCCCGGTCCACAGCGCCAGCAGGGCCCAGGCCAGGTGCTTCACCACGCGCGCCAGCGCTGGCTGGCGCAGGCGCCGGGCGCTGCTGCGTTCGATCCAGCCGAACATGCCGCTCCACAGCGTCTGCGGGCAGCCGTAGCCGCACCAGACCCGCCCGGCCACGTTGGTCAGCAGCACCAGGCCGACGGCGAGTACCGCCAGCAATCCGAGCAGTACGCCCAGGTCCTGTGGCCACAGGGTCAGCCCGAACAGATCGAAGCGGCGGTTCGGCAGGTCGAACAACAGCGCCTGGCGGCCCTCCCAGCGCAGCCACGGCAGCAGATAGAAGCCGGCCAGCAGCGTGGACGAGAGCAGCGCGCGCCAGCGCAGCGCGGCGCGCGGACGCGGCAGGGGCGCTGCAGGCGGCGGGACCAGATGCAGGTGGAGGCGTGCGGGCATGGTCAACCCAACGGCACGTCGTCGTCGTCGCGGCGCAGCGGCCGCAACAGGTACCAGGTGACGCTGCTGGCCGCAGCGGTCACCGCCCAGAACATGAAAAAGCCGAGCGTATAGCCGAGCTCGCGGCTGATCGCGTGCTGCGGAAAGCTGATGTCGCGCAACCGCAGCGGATCGACGAAGGCGAAGAACACCATGCTGGCCAGGCCGGCGGCGACGAAACTGGGCCACAGGATGGCGCCCCAGTGCTGGATGAGCAGCCGGCGCCGGCTGGCCTCGGGCGGGTCGTGCAGGTCGGTCATTGCAGCCACGGTCAGGAGGGAGGGGCAGGGCGCGGCTATACTCCCGGCGGTCGTGGACCGGGCGCGCGCAGCCTGTCTGGACTCACAGACTAGGGCGCGCGATCGGCGCCGACATTGATTCTGATCAAAGCCGCTGCGCTGCCCCTGCGCGCATGCTGGCCACCATCGGCCGTAGAGGAACGCCATGCCGGATCCATCCCCCTTCCCGATGCCCGCGCCCTCGCTGGCGTTGTGCAGCGAAGACCAGGTCACCCGGCTGGTCCACGATTTCTATGCGCGCGTGCGCGACGAGCCGCGTCTGGCCCCGGTGTTCACCGCGCGCGTGGACGACTGGGACGCGCACCTGGCGCACCTGGTCGATTTCTGGTCGGCGATGCTGCGCGGCACCCGCCGTTTCAGCGGCGCGCCGATGCCCAAGCACATGGCCATGGACGAACTGGACCGCGATCTGTTCGACCGGTGGCTGGCGCTGTTCCGGCAGACCACCGCCGAATGTGGCAATGCGCCGATGCAGCGCCTGGCCGACGATGTCGCTGCGCGCATCGCCGATACCTTCTGGCGCCGGTTCCAGATGTTGCGTTGGCCGCAGTTGCCGGTGGTCGGGGCGTCGCGGCTGGATTGATCTGGCGCAATGCGCGCGTCCGGCTGCGCGCGCAAGCTGTCAGGCATGGACACGATCTCGCCTGCCGCCGCCGGGCTTGCCTGGCACTTCGACCCGGAACTGCTGCGTCGCCACGACCGGCCCGGCCCGCGCTACACCTCCTATCCGACCGCGCCGCATTTCCACGATGGCTTCGGCGAGCACCAGCTGCGCGCGGCGATCAGCGCCAGCAACGCCTGCGCCCGTCCGTTGTCCTTGTACGTGCACGTGCCGTACTGCAGCAGCCCGTGCTTCTACTGCGGCTGCAACCGGGTGATTACCCGCGACCACGGCAAGGGCGTGGCCTACGTGGCGCGCGTACTGAGCGAGGCGGACCAGATCGCACCGTTGTTCGATGTCTCGCGCGAGGTGATCCAGCTGCACCTTGGCGGTGGCACGCCGAACTTCCTCGCTGCCGCGCAGCTGCGCGAACTGGTCGACGGGCTGCGCCAGCGCTTTCGTTTCAGCAGCGCGGCCAGCCGCGATTTCTCGATCGAACTGGACCCGCGCTTCGTCAGCCGCGCCGACATCGCCACGCTCGCTTCGCTCGGTTTCAACCGCGCCAGCCTGGGTATCCAGGATTTCGATCCGGTGGTGCAGCGGGCGATCAACCGCGTGCAGGACGTGGAGCAGACGCTGGACATCCTGCGCGCCTGCCGCGACCACGGCCTGCGCTCGGTCAACGTGGACCTCATCTACGGGCTGCCGCACCAGACCCTCGCCGGCTTCGCGCAGACCCTGGAAACGGTGCTGCGCGAGCGCCCGGACCGCCTGGCCATCTACGGATATGCGCACCTGCCGCAGCTGTTCAAGGCGCAGCGGCAGATCCCCGATGAGGCGCTGCCCAGCCCCGAACAGAAGCTGGCCCTGCTGGGACTGGCGGTGCGCCGACTGTCGCTGGCCGGGTACCAGTACGTGGGGATGGACCACTTCGCGCTGCCCGACGAAGACCTCTCACAGGCGCAGCGTGCCGGCCAGCTGCACCGCAACTTCATGGGCTACACCACCCATGCCGACACCGACCTGGTCGGACTGGGCGCCAGTGCGATCAGCCATATCGGTAACAGCTACAGCCAGAACCCGCGCGAGCTGCCGGGCTGGGAGGCGGCCGTGGATGGCGGTCGCCTGCCGGTCTGGCGCGGCCTGCAGCTGGACGCCGACGATGTGCTGCGCGCCGAGCTGATCGGCCAGCTGATGTGCCAGGGGGAAGTGGACGGTGGCGCACTGGCGCGGCGGCATGGCGTTGACTTCGAGGCGTACTTTGCCGATGCGCTGGTCGCGCTCGATGCCCTGCAGCGCGATGGCCTGGCCGAGTACACCGACGGCGTGGTGCGCACCACCGAACGCGGTCGACCACTGCTGCGCCTGCTGGCGATGTGCTTCGACCGCTACCTGGCACGCCCGGATCAGCCGGCGCGCTACTCGCGGGCCATCTGATCGCAGGTCATCGGTGCGGACACACGCGTGTAGTACGCTCCGCTGGCCTCGGTGAGCGGAGCGGTGCATGAAGAAGATGCTGTATTTCTGGGCGGTGTACCTGCTGTTCTTTGCGATCGCGTTCCCGTGCATCCTGTATTACACGCTCGGTTATCCGGTGGACGACGTCGATCGGGTCGCGCCGGGATGGGGCGGGCTGTTGCTGGTCGTGTCGACAGCGCTGTGGTCACTGCTGGCCTGGGCCTATGCGTGGACGCTGCTGATGGCCCCGTTCCGGGCGCGGGCGCGTTCGCAGGCGATCCAGCGCGCGGCGATACGCCGCCGGGCACGCGTGGTGCAGGCGAAGGACACCGGGCGGCGCCTGCGCGGTTGGCCGGTCTGGAACCTGATACTGGCCTTCGACAACCTGTCGGGCACGCCGATCCAGGACGAGATGCTGGCCGTGGACAGCAAGCCGCAGCTGCACCGCTTCGCCGTGGGCAACACCCTCGACGCACTGCTCAGCGACGATCCTGGCCGCTACCCGAACCTGCTGCTGGAGGCGGCAATGCCGGAAGTGGACCATGCGCGGGTGATTCGGCGCGGCGTGATCGGTGTGCTCCTGCTGGCGACGCTGCTGGGCTACTACGCGTGGTCGTGGAGCGACCAGAGCCAGGGGCAGGGATGGACCTTCCTCACGCCGTGGCACCCGCTGATCGTCATGCCGGCGAGCCTGTGCGTCTATCTGCTGCTGGGTTGGCTGTTTACCCGCAGGGTCGGGATTGATCGCCGTGCCGAGGCGTTGAACTACCGTGGCGTTGGCACCGAGGCACGGGTCGTGCAGGTGCGCCAGACCGGGGCGGAGGTCAATCAGCAGCCGGAGTTCGAATTCAGCCTGGCGTTCGAGGACCGCCAGGGCCGCGCGCATACCGCTACCGTGCGCAAGGTGATCAGCCTGCTGGACCTGGACCGCATCCCACGCGAGCGAGCGCGCATCCTCTATCACCCCGACGCCCCCACGCAGGTGGGCATGCCCGACCTGTGAGCCGTCGCATTCCCAAATCGGGCCGGATCAGGCACCCTATGCGCGCCGTGGCCCGGATGGCGAAACTGGTAGACGCATCGGACTTAAAATCCGCCGGAGGCAACTCCATGCCGGTTCGATTCCGGCTCCGGGCACCAACAGTGTGACGTAAACGCGGTGGTTTTTGCCGCTAGCATGGCGGTTCCCTTCCTGCCCGCGCAGCGACCGCCATGCTCACCCTCCATATCGGCAACAAGAACTACTCGTCCTGGTCGATGCGCCCGTGGGTGCTGATGACCCAGGCCGGGATCGCGTTCGACGAAGTGTTGCTGCGCTTCGACAGTTTCGATCCGGATTCGCAGTTCAAGCGCCAGGCCACGGCGCTGTCGCCCTCGGCCACGGTGCCGGTGCTGGTGGATGGCGATCTGGTGGTGTGGGACACGCTGGCGATCGCCGAGTACCTGTCCGAACGTTTCCCGGACAAGCACCTGTGGCCCCAGGCGGTGGCCGAGCGCGCACGCGCACGCAGCGTCTGCGCGCAGATGCACAGCGGCTTTGGTGCGTTACGCCAGTACTTCCCGATGAATATCGAGGCGAGCCTGCCCGAGGTCGGCGCGCGCGTGCTGCGCGAGCAACCGGCGGTGGTCGAAGACCTGCAGCGGGTGCAGTCGTTGTGGGAGGACCTGCTCGCGCGGCATGACGGTGCGCTGTTGTTCGATCGTTTCAGTATCGCCGATGCGTTCTTCGCGCCGGTGGTGATGCGTCTGACGACCTATTCGCTGCCGGTCACGCCTCGCGTACAGCGCTACCTGGACGCGGTGCTGGCGCTGGCGGGTGTGCAGCAGTGGGTGGCGGGTGCCCTGGCCGAGCAGGATTTCCGCCCGTTCGAAGAGCCCTACCGGGATGCGCCGACGCCGCGATGACGGGGCGTGCCGCCGCGGCCGGGGTGATCAGGCCGGAGCCCACGGCAGCGCAGCGCCCAGCGCCAGCAGCGCATGCGCGTACTTGTCGGCCAATCGCTGCTGCACGTCGGCCGGCAGGTAGCGCAGGCGGGCCGGGTCGCTGTTGTCGGCGATGTCGGCCAGCTTGACCTTCAACGCCAGCGGGTTGGCGCGGATGGCGGCGTAGTAGTCCTCCGCAGGGAGATCCTTGCGCCGCGTCAGGCACGCCACCGCGGCACGGATGTGCGCGGGGAACGATGCCACCTCGGCGGAGAACGCAGGGCAGTCTTCGACCACGTCGTGCAGCCAGGCCACCGCTTCGGCGTCGGCATCCCCCTGCACGCGGGCAGCCACGCGTGCGACGTGGCCGATGTAGGGCTGGCCGGCCTTGTCGATCTGGCTGGCGTGGGCGCGGCGGGCGAGGGTCTGGGCGTTGCGCAGGGTGTCGATGGGCATTCTCCTTGTGACCGGTCGCTGCATTATGCGTGCGGCGGCCAAACGCAAACTTTACGCAGCCGTGCGCGGGCCCCCGTAGGCTGCGCTCGACCCCCAACACAGGCAAGGCAACATGGCCAGCGCGGCACGGACACGGATGGCAGGCATGCTCATAGCGGCGATGGCGTGCGCAGCGGGAGTGCAGGCGCAGAGCCCGCCCCGTGGCACGCCGCCGACGGTGGTTGATCTGGCACCGGTGGTGGTGTCCGGCGTACAGCCCGGACCGGGCATGTGGAAGGTGACCGCCGGCAACGGGCATGTGCTTTGGATTCTGGGCACGGTGTCGCCGCTCCCGGCCAAGCTGGAGTGGCGTGCCGATGAGGTCCAGGCGGTGATCGCCAGCGCCGGCGAAGTGCTCGGCACCCCGGGCTGGACCGTCGATGCCGACGTCGGCTTCTTCAAGGGCCTGACCCTGTTGCCTTCGGCAATGAAGGCCGCACACGATCCGCAGGGGCGACGGCTGGAGGAGATCCTGCCGGCGCCGCTGTACGCGCGCTGGCTGCCGCTCAAACAACGCTATCTGGGCCGCGACGGCGGGGTGGAAAAGGATCGTCCGCTGGTCGCGGCGACCCGCCTGTATGCCGAAGCGTTGAAGTCGGTCGGGCTCGGCCGCGGCACGCCGGTGTCCGCCATTCTGGACAAGGCCTACAAGGCGCGCGGGTTGAAGCCGGTGGTGACCCGGGTGGTGATCAAGGTCGATGATCCGCGCCAGGCACTCAAGGAAGTGCGCGCCAGCACATTGCAGGACGTGCAGTGCTTCCAGCGCACCCTGGACGTGGTGGAACACCAGTTGCCGCTGCTGGTGGAACGCGCCAATGCGTGGTCGGTGGGCGACACAGAGACGCTGCAGCGGCTGGCGGTGCAGAGCCAGTACGACGCCTGCGTCGGCGCGGTCGCCGACAGCGAGTTCGGCCGGCGCCGTGGGCTGCTGGGCGTGGAGCAGCAGGCGGCCGACAAGTGGCTGCAGGTGGCGCGCGCGGCACTGGCTCGCAACGCGACGACCTTCGCGGTCGTCCCGGTGCATACGCTGGTGCAGCCGGGCGGCTACCTGGCCCGTCTGGAGCAGGACGGCCTCCAGGTGGAAGCGCCCTGAGCCTGCGGCATCTGTACGCAGGTCAGCGTGTGCTGGCGCGCACAGTTCTCATCGACCTGGGTGTACAGCTTCGTGGCATAGTCTGGGTAGTCAACAGGGGGCTACACGAGCATGCCATTGCGTGCGATCGCCTATACCAGCGTCGCCTTTGAAGGGATCCAGGCATCGGATATCGATCGGATCCTGATGGCGGCATCCAGTTTCAACAAGGTGGCCGGCGTCACCGGGGTGCTGATGTTCGATGGCACCCGTTTCCTGCAGTACTTCGAGGGACCCGAAGACGGCGTCGATTCGGTCTACCAGCGGGTGGCCAATGCGCGAAGTCATCTGCACCTGCGCGAACTGGCGCGCGGAACCGTGGCCACCCGGCATTTCCCGCGCTGGACGATGACCTCCGCGGCGATCGAACCGGCTGTGCTCACCGGCATGATCGAACGGCCCTGGGAAGGCTTCAATGTGGCCCCGGGTTTCGACGGGCACGGCCCGGTCGGCTTTGCACGGCTGCTTGAATTGTGGACCGGCGTGTCGGGTGAGCTGGAGCCGGCGGCGGTGATGCTGGGCTCGTAACGGAACGGTTCTTTACTCGTAACACGATTCTCACGAGTGGTTGCCTATTATCTTCCTACCAGCTGTGACCGGTCCTGCGGAAATTCCGTCAGGCTGTTCTGAAAGGGTAGTAACCGCAGCTGGACCACTTGTTGGCCGTCGTCCGTACTCTCCGCGGACGGCGGCTTTGTTCTTTGTGGCGGCGGTGCTCCCGCGTTAGGCTTGTACTACTCGTTCCCTGGCGCAGCCCCCTCCATGAGTTCTTCCTGCTTCCTGCGTTGCGCTTTCCGTGCCGATCCCGCGCGGAGGCGGGGCTGATGGCCGCCGCTGTCGGCGCTGCCGTGCAGGCGCGGATCGCGGTGATCGGGCTGGGCTACGTCGGCCTGCCGCTGACCGTTGCCTTCGGGTGCCGCCAGCCCACAGTGGGCTACGACATCGATCGTGCGCGCGTACAGGAACTGCAGCGCGGCCACGACCACACCCTGGAGATGGAGCCGCACGAACTGGCGGCGGCGGTGCAGGCGCGTTACAGCCACGACCCGGCCGAGCTGGTCGATTGCAACGTCTATATCGTGACCGTGCCGACCCCCATCGACGCCTTCGAGCAGCCGGACCTTGCACCGCTGCGCAGCGCCTCCACGCTGATTGCCAACGTGCTCAAGCCGGGCGATCTGGTCATCTACGAATCCACCGTGTACCCGGGCACCACCGAAGAAGTGTGCGTGCCGCTGCTGGAAGCCGGTTCTGGCCTGCGCTTCAACGAGGATTTCTACTGCGGCTACAGCCCGGAGCGGATCAACCCGGGGGATCGCCAGCGGCGCCTGGCGGACATCCGCAAGATCACCTCCGGGTCGACCGTCGAGGTCGCCGCGGTGGTCGATGCGCTTTACGCCGGGATCATCACCGCCGGCACCTGGCCGGCACCGTCGATCCGCGTGGCCGAAGCGGCCAAGGTGATCGAAAACATCCAGCGCGACGTCAACATCGCGCTGGTCAACGAGCTGGCGTTGATCTTCGACCGGCTCGGCATCGATACCCAGGACGTGCTCGACGCGGCCGGCAGCAAGTGGAATTTCCTGCCGTTCCGCCCCGGCCTGGTCGGCGGCCACTGCATCGGCGTGGACCCGTATTACCTGCTGCACAAATCCGAGAGCGTGGGCTACCACCCGGATCTGATCCACACCGCCCGCCAGGTCAACAACCGGGTCGGCGCCCACGTGGCGCAGCGTGTGCTGGCCCTGCTGGCCGGGCGCGACAAGGCACCGTCCGACGCGCGCATCCTGGTGCTTGGGGTGACGTTCAAGGAGAACTGCCCGGACCTGCGCAACAGCCGTGCGCTGGAGCTGGCGCAGACCCTGCAGGCCAGTGGCGCGCACGTGGACGTGCAGGACCCCTGGGTAGGCCCGGCGGCGCTGGCTGGCAGTGGCGTGCACTGGGTGGAGCAGGCCGCGCCCGGCGCGTTCGACGCGGTGGTACTGGCGGTGGCGCATGACCAGTTCCGCGCCTTCGATGCCGCCGCCATCGGCGCGCTGCTCGCGCCCGGTGGCGTGGTCTACGACGTCAAGTCGGTATGGCCGCGGGACGTGGTGGACGGCCGGTTGTAGACTCGAACGCGTTATTGATCGAGGAAAGCCATGCATCGTTACCTGGTTTACATGCTCGCCATCCTGCTGTTTCCGGTCTGCCTGTGGCTGGCCACGATCTGGCCGGCCTGGTACTGGGGCGTGGGCGTGACCGCCGCGCTCGCCCTCCTGGGCACCTGGGATCTGCTGCAGAAACGCAGCACGCTGCGTCGCAACTACCCGGTGATGGCGCACTTCCGTTACGGGCTGGAATCGATCGGCCCGGAGATCCGCCAGTACTTCGTGCAGAGCGACCTGGAGGACGTGCCGTTTTCGCGGCAGCAGCGCGCGCTGATCTACCAGCGCTCCAAGAATGAAATGGACGTGGTGCCGTTCGGTACGCTGCGCAGCACCTATGCGGTGGACTACGAGTGGATCAACCATTCGCTGGCGCCGACCGAGATCGCGCACAGCGATTTCCGCGTGCTGATCGGGCCCAACTGCGCCAAGCCGTATTCGGCCAGCGTGTTCAATATTTCGGCAATGAGCTTCGGCTCGCTGTCGGCCAACGCGATCCGCGCACTCAACGAAGGCGCGCGGCGTGGCAGTTTCTACCATGACACCGGCGAAGGCTCGATTTCGCCGTATCACCGGGAAATGGGCGGTGATCTGGTCTGGGAAATCGGCTCGGGTTACTTCGGTTGCCGGGGCGATGATGGGCACTTCAGCGAAGAGAAGTTCGTCGCCAACGCCACCCATGACCAGGTCAAGATGATCGAGATCAAGCTGTCGCAGGGCGCCAAGCCCGGTCATGGCGGGGTGCTGCCGGCAGCCAAGGTCAGCGCGGAAATCGCGATCACCCGCGGCGTGCCGGTGGGCGTGGAGTGTGTGTCGCCGTCCAAGCATTCCGCGTTCAGTACCCCGGTGGAGCTGCTGCAGTTCGTGGCGCGGCTGCGCGAGCTGTCCGGTGGCAAGCCGGTCGGCTTCAAGCTGGCCATCGGACATCCGTGGGAGTGGTTCGGTATTGCCAAGGCCATGCAGGAAACCGGGCTGCTGCCGGACTTCATCGTGGTCGATGGCGCCGAAGGCGGTACCGGTGCGGCCCCGGCCGAGTTCGTCGACCATGTCGGCGTGCCAATGCACGAAGCGCTGCTGCTGGTGCACAACACCCTGGTCGGGCTGGACCTGCGCGACCGCATCAGGATCGGCGCGGCCGGCAAGGTGACCAGTGCGTTCGAGATCGCACGCACCATCGCGCTTGGCGCGGACTGGTGCAATGCCGGGCGTGGCTTCATGTTCGCGCTGGGCTGCATCCAGTCGCTGAGCTGCCACACCGACAAGTGCCCGACCGGTATCGCCACCCAGAATCCGAACCGCTGGCGTCACCTGGATGCCGTGGACAAAGCCACCCGCGTGCACAGCTACCACGACAACACCGTGCGCGCGCTGCGCGACCTGCTGTGCGCGGCCGGCTTGAACCACCCGTCCGAGCTGGGACCCGAGCACATCCTGCGGCGGGTGTCGCCGGTGGAAATCCGCTCGCTGGCCTCGCTGTACCGTTATCTGAGTCCGGGCGAGCTGCTGCGGCAGGTGCCCGATCACGCCGTGTTCCATGATTACTGGGGCGATGCGCGCAGTGATTCGTTCCAGCCGCCGGCGCGGATCCAGGCGCTGCGCACGAGCAAGTCGCGCTGATGGCGGATGCGATCGGACCGCCACAGGACACGCATGCAGCCGGGCAGGGCCCGATATTGCGGCGTGGACGCCCGGAGGAGGCCGATGCCCTGTGGGTGCTGCGCACCCGCTGCGTGCGCGAGCTGTGTAGCGCAGCCTATCCGCCCGAGGTGATCGCGCCGTGGGCCGCCTCGCGGCCGCCTGCGCATTATCGTGAGCTGATCGGGCAGGGCGGCTGCATCGTCGCCGAGGACGATGCGGGCACGCTGCTGGGCTATGGCGTGATCGATCAGCAGGGCAACGAGATCGATGCGTTGTTTGTCGACCCCGACTACGGCGGGCGTGGCATCGGCAGCGTGCTGATGCACGCGCTGCAGGCGCTGACCGATCCGACCCGCCCGCTGGTGCTGTCGGCCTCGCTCAATGCGGTACCGTTTTACCAGCGTGCCGGATTCAAACCGCTGCGCGAAGAAACCTACCCGCACCCCAGCGGCGTTGCCCTGGCGTCGGTGCGCATGCAACGCGGCTGATCCCGGCCGGCGCGCACCACCGTCGCAACCACCCCGCTATTGCCGGCCGCTGGCCGGCTCCTCAGCACCGTCAGAAGCACCAAGGTAGTGCCGGCCGCTGGCCGGCTCCTCAGCATCGTCAGAAGCACCTGGTAGTGCCGGCCGCTGGCCGGCTCCTCAGCATCGTCAGAAGCACCAAGGTAGTGCCGGCCGCTGGCCGGCTCCGCAACACCGTCGGACGCATCCGGCAGCGCCGGCCAACGGCCGGCACAACCGGTCACAGGTTGCGCAGGTACTCCACCACCCCGCGCCCCGCCCGCAACCCGCTCGCATAGCAGGCAGTGAGCAGGTAGCCCCCGGTCGGCGCTTCCCAGTCCAGCATCTCGCCGGCGCAGAAAGTACCCGGTAGATCGCGCAGCATCAGCTGCGTATCGAGCGCTTCCAGCCGCACGCCACCGGCGCTGCTGATCACCTCCGCGATCGGACGCGGGCGCAGCAGGGGCAGCGGCAGGCGCTTGAGCGCGGCGGCGATGCGCGGCGGTGGCAATTGACCGGCGTCCTTGCCCAGGATTTCGAACAGCAGCGCCGACTTGACCCCGCCCAGGCCCAGCTGGCGACGCAGGTGCTCGCCGAAACTGCGGCCCTGGCGCGGACGCTGCAGCTTGTCCAGGACCTGCGCTTCGGTCTGGCCCGGCAGCAGGTCCAGGTGCAGGTGCACCCGGCCGTCGCGGGCGAGGGTGTCGCGCAGGTCGGCGGCCATCGCATAGATCAGGCTGCCCTCGATACCGTCGGCGCTGATCACGCACTCGCCCTGCTGCGACCGGAGCTGGCCGTCCAGCGCGGTCCAGTAGGCCACCACCGGCTTCAACGGGGCGCCGGCCTGGCGCTCGCGGAAGTAGGTGGTCCAGTCGATGTCGAAGCCGCAGTTGGCCGGCTGCAGGGGGGCGATGTCCACGCCACGCGCGGCCAGCGGCGCCACCCACGCGGCGTCGGAGCCCAGCTCGGGCCAGCTGCCGCCGCCCATCGCCAGCACCACCGCATCGGCGTGCACGTCCACCTCGCCGTTGGGCGTGTCGAAACGTAGTGCGCCATCGTCCTGCCAGCCGGTCCAGCGGTGCTGCACATGCAGGCGCACGCCCTGTTCCTTCAAGCGGCGCACCCAGCCGCGCAGCAGCGGGGCGGCCTTGCGGTCGACCGGGAATACCCGGCCCGAGCTGCCCACGTAGGTGTCCACCCCGAATCCGTGGGCCCACCCGCGCAGCGCCGGCCCGTCGAAATCGGCCAGCCATGCGCCCACGTCGGCCGCGCGCTCGCGGTAGCGCGAGACGAACAGCGCGTGCGGATCCGAATGCGTCAGGTTCAAACCGCCCTTGCCGGCGATCAGGAACTTGCGTCCCGGCGACCCCTTGGCTTCATACACATCGACGTGGTGGCCGGCGGCGCGCACGGTTTCGGCGGCCATCAGCCCGGCCGGGCCACCGCCGATGATCGCCACGCGCCGCGGCGCGCTGTCTGGACTACGCATGCGGCAAACTCAGTTCGGCTTGACGTCGAGCAGCTCGACATCGAACACCAGCGAAGAACCGGGGCGGATCGGGCCGGCGCCACGGTCGCCGTAGCCGTACTCGGCCGGGATCATGAGGGTGCGCTTGCCGCCCACCTTCATGCCGGCAAAGCCTTCGTCCCAACCCTTGATGACCTGGCCCTGGCCCAGGTTGAAGGTGAAGGGTTCGCCACGGTCGACCGAGCTGTCGAACTTCTCGCCATGCTTGTCAGCGGCGCGCTCGTCATAGATCCAACCGGTGTAATGCACGGTGACCTTGTTGCCTGGAGTGGCCTCGGCGCCAGTGCCCGGCTGGGTATCGATCTTCTCGAACTGGGCGATGCTGCCACCCGGCGGCGGGCCAGGCGGGGTGCAGCCGGCGAGCGCCAGCAGTGCCAGGGGAGCAAGCAGGTAGGAGGACAGGCGACGCATGGCGGCTCCGGATCGCAAAAACGGGACGCAAGGGTAGCGCATCGCCGGGCGCTATCATGGGCACATGTCGAAACTGCTGCTCAACCTGCGCAACGTCGCGGACGATGAAATCCAGGACGTGACCGCCCTGCTGGACCAGGCGGGCATCGCCCATTACCGCACCGAACCCAGCCCGTGGGGCATCTCCTGGGGCGGAATCTGGATCCGCGACAATGACGACCTGCCGCGCGCCAAGGCGCTGATGGCGCCCTACCAGGAGGCCCGCGGCGTGCGCGTGCGTGCCGAACGGGAGGCCGCGCTGCGTGATGGCACCGCCGAAACCTTCGGCAGCCTCCTCCAGCGCCGACCGCTGTTCGTGGTCGCCATGCTGCTGGGCATGCTGGCTGCGGCGGCGCTGGTACTGCTGCCATTCGTACTGCTGCGGGGCTGAATCACCGCCGGCGGTGGGCCCGGCGGTGCGGCCGGCGCGATTTATAATGGGCCGATGATCGCCAATACCGCCGCCTACCACTTCACCCCCATCGCCGACCCGGATGCGCTGTGCGCGACCCTTCTGGAGCGG
The DNA here is from genome assembly GCF_056400525.1 of Stenotrophomonas sp. P5_A9. Classification (NCBI taxonomy): domain Bacteria; kingdom Pseudomonadati; phylum Pseudomonadota; class Gammaproteobacteria; order Lysobacterales; family Lysobacteraceae; genus Stenotrophomonas; species Stenotrophomonas sp. P5_A9. The sequence goes on along the minus strand of NZ_JBFULC010000004.1, from coordinate 96,911 downwards.
GCAACCGCCGCAGGGCTGCGCGGCACCATCCTGGTGGCGGGCGAGGGCATCAACCTGTTCCTGGCCGGCAGTGAGCCGGGCATCGACGGCTTCTACGCCCCCCTGCAGGCCGACCCGCGTTTTGCCGGGCTGCGGGTCAAGACCAGCTACAGCCAGATGCAGCCGTTCGCGCGGCTCAAGGCCAAGGTCAAGCCGGAAATCATCAGCTTCCGCATCGATGACGGCCAGCCGCTGGCCTATCCGCGCGCCCCGTCCGTCGACCCGGCCACCGTGCAGCGCTGGCTGCGCCAGGGTCACGACGATGCTGGCAAGCCGGTGGTGATGCTGGATACCCGCAACATCCAGGAAATCGAGTACGGCACCTTCCAGGATGCGCTGGTGCTGCCGATCACCAAGTTCACCGACCTGCCGGATGCGCTGGCTCCGCACCGAGAGGCCCTGCGTGACAGCACCGTGGTCAGCTTCTGCACCGGCGGCATCCGCTGCGAGAAGGCCGCGCTGTGGATGCGCAATGACGGCATGGACAACGTGCTGCAGCTGGACGGCGGCATCCTCGGTTATTTCGAGGCGGTGGGTGGTGAAGGGTATGCGGGCCGCTGTTTCGTATTCGACGAGCGCGTGGCGCTGGACGCCGAACTGAAGCCGCTGGTTGATCAACCGGGGACCGGGGCGGCCTGAGGGCGGTTTTCCGAGGGTGCCGGGGCGGCCGGTCACCTGTTTCAGGTAGTGCCGAGCCATGCTCGGCAGCCCAGCAACCTGCGGCCCGAGCTTCATCGAGCAACCTCACGAACCCGAACCGCAGGAATCAGCGTCCCGCTGCCGGCACTGGCGGCACGTCAGCGCCGGCCCCATGTCGGTGGCATGACTTCTGGATGGAACGCGCGCATGCAACTGTCGATTCTTGATCTGGCCCCGGTCTGTGAGGGCAGTGACACGACCCAGGCCTTCGCCAACATGCTGGACCTGGCCCAGCACGCCGAGGGCTGGGGCTTCCATCGCTACTGGCTGGCTGAACACCACAACATGCCCGGCATCGCCAGCGCCGCCACTGCGGTGCTGATCGGCCACGTGGCCGGTGGCACTCGCCGCATCCGCGTCGGCGCCGGCGGGATCATGCTGCCCAACCACTCGCCGCTGCAGGTGGCCGAGCAGTTCGGCACCCTGGCCTCGCTGTATCCGGACCGCATCGACCTCGGCCTGGGCCGTGCGCCCGGCACCGACCAGCCCACCGCCCGCGCGCTGCGTCGCTACTTCGACAGCGCCGACCAGTTCCCGCAGGACGTGCGCGAGCTGCTGCACTACTTCGAACCGGCGCAGGCCGGCCAGGCGGTGCGTGCCGTGCCCGGCGCGGGCATCCCGGTGCCGGTGTGGCTGCTTGGCTCCAGCTTGTTCAGCGCTCGCCTGGCTGCCGCGATGGGCCTGCCGTTCGCCTTCGCCTCGCACTTCGCCCCGGATGCGATGGACCAGGCGCTGGCGGTGTACCGCAGCGAGTTCCGTCGTTCGCAATATCTGGACGCGCCGTACGCGGTGCTCGGCTTGAACGTGGTCGCCGCCGAATCCGAAGCGGAGGCCAAGCGCCTGTTCACCACCCAGCAGCAGAGCTTCGTCAATCTGCGCCGTGGCAAGCCCGGCCTGATCCCGCCGCCGATCGACGACATCGAAGCGTTCTGGCAGCCGCATGAAAAGCAGGGGGTGCAGAGCGCACTGGCTTGCGCGGTGGTGGGCGATGTGCGCCAGGTCGGCGAGGGCATGGCGGCGTTCGCCGCGCGGCACAAACCCGATGAAATCCTGATCACCGCCAACATCTACGACCACGCCGCACGCAAGCGTTCGTTCGGTCTGGCGATGCAGGCGTGGAAGGCGAACAGTTAAGCGCCACGCCATGCGTGGCTGACGCAATGCCGGCCCTGTTGAAGGGGGCAGCCACGCATGGCGTGGCTCTCCCGGGAAGGATGCGAAGGTGGTGTGACCCTGCGATTCACACGGCCGTGGCTGCCGATCGGCTGTGATGGTGGCTCCCGTTGCAGGAGTTACCCCATGGCAGAGCTCGATCGCCAACAGCACATCAAACAACTCGCCGGCATGATCCGCGATGTCGACATCGCCATGTTCACTACCGTCGGCGTCGATGGGCGTCTGTACAGCCGCCCGCTCGGCACCCAGGAAGTCGAATTCGATGGTGACCTGTGGTTCGCCACGGAAGCCCACAGCCCCAAGGTGGCCGAGCTGGCGCTCAATCCGCGCGTCAACGTGTCTTACTCGTCGCCCTCGGGCAACACCTATGTGTCCGTCTCCGGCACCGCGCGCGTGGTGGATGACCGCGCCAAGATCGAGGAACTGTGGTCGCCGGCGATGAAGGTGTTCTTCCCGGGCGGCAAGGACGATCCCAACCTGCGCCTGATCCACGTCAGCGCCGAATCGGCCGAGTACTGGGATGGCCCGGGCGGCTTGCTGGGCAAGGCGCTGTATTTCGTGTTGTCGGCGGTGACCGATGATCCCGGTACGTTGTCCGATACGGGCACCGTGGATCTCAAGCCCGGGGCATGACGTCCCGGTGGCCGGGGTGCAGCCGACCCACGGTCGGCTCTACCCGGCGCCTCAGAACCAGCGCTGGAACTGCTCCACCGTGTAGCTCAGCAGCTGGCCCGAGCTGAATCCGAAGAACAGCACTGCGGCGACCGCGCCGATCCAGTTGAACAGCATCAACATCCCATCGCGTTCGAGCAGCGCCAGCGCGAACAACAGCAGCTGGAAGCCGAACAGGTAGTTGGTGAAGGGAATCGGCAGCGACAGCAGCACCGCGACCAGGATCAGCAGCAGCCCGGTGAACGCATGCGCCGGATACGGCACCACCAGTGCCGGCATGCGCGGCTTCAGCAGCCGGTCCAGGCGCCGCAGCGGCCTGTCGATGCGCGCCAGGAAACGGTGCATCGTGCCGCGCCTGGGCCCGCGGCGGGCAATGAATTTCGGCAGCCACGGCCGATGCAGGCCGAACAGCATCTGCGCCCCGATCAACAGGATCAACGGACCGCTCACCGCGCCGGCCACGCCGGGGATCGGGATGAACGCCGGCAGGATCGCCACGAACAGGAACACCCCGAACGCGCTCTGCTGCAGGTCCTGGAGGATCTTGCCCAGCAGCAGCCGTGCGTCCGGATCACCCTGGTCGAACATCGCCAGCAGGGTCCGGATGCCCTCGTTGCGGTACTCGTCCGGACCCGGCGCCGGGGTCGGCGGATCAGCCGGTGAGTTCATCGGTCTCTTCTTCGGACAGCGTGCGCAGCAGCAGCTTGTCCACACGCGCGCCATCAAGGTCCACGATCTCGATGCGCCAGCCGGCCCAGTCGAAGTACTCGCCCGCGTGCGGGATGCGCCCGAAGTAGTGGATGCACATGCCGGCCAGCGTGTAGTAGTCGCCGTCCTCGCCATCGGGCAGCTCGGCGTTGCCCATCAGTTCGCGCAGGTCCTCGATCGACAGCGAGCCATCGACCAGGAACGAGCCGTCTTCGCGCATCACCACCAGCGCGTCCTCGTCCACGTTCTCCACCGACTGCAGGCGCCCGACCACCGCGCCCATCAGGTCGCTGATCGTCACCAGGCCCTGGATTTCACCGTACTCGTCCACCACCAGCGCCATCGACTGCTGTTCTTCGCGGAAGATCTCCAGCAGTTTCATCGCATGGGTGGATTCGGACACGTACAGCGGTTCGCGCAGGTTCTGGAACAGCGAATGGTCATCGCGCACCAGCCGGGTGACCAGGCTTTTCACTTCCAGCACGCCGACGATGTCCTGGTCGTTGCCGCGATACACCGGGTAACGCGAGAACTCGTTCTCGCGCATGGTGGCGATGTTCTTCTCCGGGTCGGCCATGGTGTCCAGCCAGGCGATCCGGTTGCGCGGGGTCATCAGGCTGTCGGCGGTGCGGTCGCCCAGGCGCATCACCCGGTTCATCATGTCGCGCTCGTGCGCGTCGATCACGCCGGCCTCGTGGCTCTCGGCCACCAGCATGCGGATCTCTTCTTCGGTCACCGACGCGGCCTCGTCCTTGCCCAGGCCCAGCACGCGCAGCACCAGTCGGGTGCTGTGCGAGAGCAGCCAGACCGCCGGGAAGGCGATCCGTGACAGCCAGCCCATCGGCCACGCGACCAGGCCGGCGATGTCCTCCGAGCGGGTGATCGCCAGTCGCTTGGGCACCAGTTCGCCAAAGATCAACGTCAGGAAGGTGATCAGGGCCACCGCCAGCGCCTTGCCCACCTCACCCGAATAGGCAAAGGCCGGGAACATCCCGTGCAGCCACGTCGCGATGGCCAGGCCGATCGCCTCGCCACCGAACACGCCGGTCAGGATGCCGATCAGGGTGATCCCGATCTGGACCGTGGAGAGGAAGCTCTCCGGCTTTTCAGAAAGTTCCAGGGCGCGCTCGGCGCGCTTGCTGGTGCTGGCCATCTGCTTGAGGCGGCTCTTGCGCGAGGTCATGACCGACATCTCGGACATGGCGAAGAAGCCGTTGAGCAGGATCAGGGCCAGGACAATAATCAGTTCAAACACGGGCGTCGTCCCCGGTTGGTGGCAGGGAGGGCGTGTTCAAGCGATGTCGGCTACCGGAGGGCGCGTAAGCGCGGCGGTGCGGCGGGGGGTAAGGGTCGTCGTCCATAGAGTGCGCCCGAAGGCGCCCGCGCATCTTAACAAAAGGCCGGGGCAGGGGAGCAACCAGAGTCGTTCAGACTGGGCCGTTCCAGCGTGAAGATGACGGGGAGTACCCGGATTGGACATCAAACCGTCATAATTCCGCCCGGTGCCGTCCTTCCTCGACGGCGAATAGGTTTCTCAATGTTCTCTCTGCAGACCATTTTCGGCTCCGGCAAACAGTTCTACACCCTGCTGGACGAGGCTGCCCAGGCCGCCCAGGACAGCGCCAAGGCGCTGCACGCGATGCTCCGCGACGCCGACCGCCAGCCTGCGCTGGACGCCTTCAAGCTGGCCCGCCTGCGCGAACGCGCCGCCTCGGACAAGATCAGCCAGGCGCTGGTGGACAGCTTCATGACCCCGATCGAGCGCGAGGACATCGAAGCGCTGGGCTCGGCGCTGTACAAGATTCCCAAGCAGGTCGAGAAGTTCGCCGACCGCTATTCGCTGGCCACCCAGCACCTGGAGCACATCGATTTCGCGCCGCGCGCGGCGATGCTCGAGCAGGCCGCCAGCGTGGTGGTGGAGATGGTCAACGACCTGCGCCACATGAACCTGGACCGGATGACCGCGCTCAACGAGCGGCTGCGCTCGCTGGAGAACGAGGCCGACCGGCTGATGCTCGAGCTGTACCGCGACATCTACTCCGGCCGCCTGGACAACCTGCAGATGTTCCTGCTCAAGGAGTTCTTCGAGATCCTGGAAAAGGCCATCGACCGGTGCCGCGAGGCCGGTGTGGTGGCGTACCAGATCGTGCTGAAGAACAGCTGACGGACGCCACAGCATGCTGACCCTTGTCCTGGTGGTGATCCTGGCCGCGCTCGTCTTCGAGTTCATCAACGGCTTCCACGACACCGCCAACTCCATCGCCACCGTGGTGGCGACCAAAGTGCTCTCGCCCGGCTGGGCGGTGATGCTCGCGGCCTTCATGAACCTCCTCGGCGCCCTGACCGGCACCGCCGTGGCGCTGACCATCGCCTCGGGCCTGCTCAACACCAACGTGGTCGATGTGACCCCGCAGGTGATCCTGTGCGCGCTGCTGGGCGGCATCATCTGGAACCTGATCACGTGGTGGAAGGGGCTGCCGTCCTCGTCTTCGCACGCCCTGATCGGTGGCCTGTGCGGCGCTGGCCTGGCCGCGGCCCACAACAACTGGGATGCGCTGATCTGGTCCGAACGCATCGGCACCTGGGCCCAGAACAAGGGCCTGCTGTGGAAGGTGTTCCTGCCGATGATCACCTCGCCGATCGCAGGTTTCCTGCTCGGCATTCTGGTGATGCTGCTGCTGTGGGCGATCATCGCCGGCATGGCCAAGGCCGGTGGCTGGCTCGGGCGCATGGCGCGGCCGCGCATCGTCAATGCGTTCTTCGGCAAGGCACAGATCGCCTCGGCGGCCTACATGGGCTTTGCCCACGGCCACAACGATGCGCAGAAGACCATGGGCATCATCGCCATGACCCTGATCGGCGCCGAGGCGACCGGTGCGTTGAACGAACTGCCGTCGTGGCTGGCCTTCATGCACCCCGATGCCAGCGCCGGTGACGGCATCGCGATGTGGATCGTGCTGACCTGTGCGGTGGTGATGGCGGCCGGTACGGCCTCGGGCGGCTGGAAGATCATCAAGACGCTGGGCCACAAGATGGTGAAGCTGCACCCGATCCACGGCTTCGCCGCGGAGACGAGCTCGGCCACGATCCTGACCCTGGCGGCGCACTTCGGCATGCCGGTCTCGACCACGCACAGCATCTCCACCGCGATCATGGGCGTGGGCTACGCCAAGAACCCGCGTTCGCTGCGCTTCGGCGTGATCGAGCGCATCGTCTGGGCCTGGATCCTGACCATCCCGGCCGCCGGCGGCTGTGCGTACCTGATCCTGCGCCTGTTCGAGCTGTTTGGCTGGGCGTAAGTCGCGTTGAATCGGTAGTGCCGAGCCATGCTCGGCTGCAACGAAAAACCCGCCGAAAGGCGGGTTTTTCGTTTTTTCTCCCAAGGAATAGGGGGAGCGTGTTGTTGCAACTGCCGCAGTAGAGGGCGCGCGGCGGTTGGTTTGTCCAAGAGCGGCGTGGATCAGGTGGCGTCTTCGCTTGGGTCTGTCGCGAGCGTCAGGGCCCCGTAGCGACCGGTAGGCCCCTGGCGCAAATGTCCCCCGGCCTGGCGGCCTCCTCCTTTATTTTGCCCAGGAGCCTACCGCCCCCTACGGGGCTCGGCTTGCGGAGCTAAGCGGAACCTAGGCTTTTTTGGCGCTGGTCGGTGAGTCGGGCGCTGGGCGCCCATRCCCTTGGAGGCGAAATAAAGGAGGAGGGGGCGGCCGCAGGCCGACCCCGGGGGACATTCGCCGGAAAGGGTATGGGCGCCCAGCGCCCGACCCACCGACCACCGCCGAGCGTGGCTCGGCGCTACCCACTCAGCGGACGCGTTCCCGTGCCAGCAACCCGTACAACGCCGAATCGGACAGCTCCCCGCCCACGCACCAGCGTTCGCGCAGCAGGCCTTCGCGCTGGAATCCGATGCGCTCCAGCACCTTGGCAGACGGTGCGTTGCGCGGATCGATCTCCGCTTCCAGCCGGCGCAGGCCGCGGTCATCGAACAGGTAGTCGACAAAGCACTGCAGCGCCTCGTGCATGTAGCCCTTGCCCTGTGCCTGCGGGGCGAGGTTGTAGCCGATCTCGGCGCGCCCGGAGGCCTCCTCGATGCCGAACACCACGCAGATGCCCAGCAGTGGGCCGTCGGCCTGCTCGCGGATGCCGAGCTTGAGCTGGATGCCCTCGTCCATCGCGGCGAGGTCGTCGAGGATCTGCGCGTAGGCCTGCTTCAACTCCGTCCAGGCCGCGTGGTTCCAGTAGCGCATCACCGTCGGGTCGGACTGGATGGCAAAAAGCGCGGTACCGTCGCTGGCGCGGATCGGGCTCAGCACCAGGCGCGCGCTGTGCAATTGCAGGGTCGAATCGAAGTGCATGGGAGTCCGTGTCGGCAGCCGGCACGTGGCCGGTCGTGTCGGGGAATTATGGCGGGGCCGGGAACAAAAACAGGTGCCTCTCCCATTCTGGATTTTTATGACGCGACGGTCGATGGGGTCGGGCGCTGGGCRCCCATGGCCTTTCCGGCGACGCCCCCGGCGTCGGCCKGCGGCCGCGTCCTCCTTTGTTTCGCTGGCATCCWGCGACTTGCCGAGCATGGCTCGGCACTACCGGTCTCCTCCAAGGGCATGGGGGCCAAGCGCCCGACCCACCGACCAGCGACAGAAAAGTCTGGCTTCCACCTGCGTACCGCAAGCCGAGCCCCGTAGCAGCCGGTAGGCCCCTGGGCAAAATAAAGGAGGAGGCCGCCCCGCGGCTCGGGGACATTTGCGCCAGGGGCCTACCGGCTGCTACGAGGCCCTCACGCTCGCGACAGACCCGAGCGAAGACACCGCCCGATCCAAGACACCCCGTCCAGCCCCGCATCGCCGTACTCAAAATGCTGCGGACCCTGGATCAGCCGCCCCTTGATCGGGACGGGAACCCAAAGAAAAAGCCCGCCATGAGGCGGGCTCTCCTGCGTCGGCGTCAGGCGCGGATCAGACTTCCAGCGATGCCAGATCGCCCTTGTTCTCCAGCCACTGCTTGCGGTCGGAGGCGCGCTTCTTGGCCAGCAGCATGTCCATCAGCGAATGGGTCTGCTCGCCATCATCGATGGTCAACTGCACCAGCCGACGCGTATCGGGATGGATGGTCGATTCGCGCAGCTGCGGCGGGTTCATTTCGCCCAGACCCTTGAAGCGGGTGACGCTGACCGTGCCCTTGATCTTCTCGCGCTCGATCTTGTCCAGCATCGTGCGCTTTTCTTCCTCGTCCAGGGCGTAGAACACCTGCTTGCCCACATCGATACGGAACAGCGGCGGCATCGCCACGAACACGTGGCCGGCATCGACCAGCGCCGGGAAGTGCTTGAGGAACAGCGCCGTCAGCAGCGTCGCGATATGCAGGCCGTCCGAGTCGGCGTCGGCCAGGATCACCACCTTGCCGTAGCGCAGCCCGGTGATGTCGTCCTTGCCCGGATCGCAGCCGATCGCAATGGCCAGGTTGTGCACTTCCTCCGAGGCCAGCACGCTGCCCGAAGAGACTTCCCAGGTGTTCAGGATCTTGCCGCGCAGCGGCATGATCGCTTGGAAGTCCTTGTCGCGGGCCTGCTTGGCACTGCCGCCGGCCGAGTCGCCTTCGACCAGGAACAACTCGGTGCGCGAGAGATCCTGGCTGATGCAGTCGGCCAGCTTGCCGGGCAGGGCGGGGCCCTGGGTGACCTTCTTGCGGGTCACCAGCTTTTCGGTTTTCAGGCGCGCGCTGGCGCGCTCGATGGCCAGCTGGGCGATCTTTTCGCCGATCTCCACGTTCTGGTTCAGCAGCAAGCTGAAGGCGTCGTGCGCGGCGCCTTCGACGAAACCGGCCGCCTGGCGCGAGGACAGGCGTTCCTTGGTCTGGCCGCTGAACTGCGGGTCGGTCATCTTCAGCGACAGCACGAACGACACGCGGTCCCACACATCTTCCGGGGCCAGCTTGACGCCGCGCGGCAGCAGGTTGCGGAAGTCGCAGAACTCGCGCAACGCCTCGGTCAGGCCGGTACGCAGGCCATTGGCGTGGGTGCCGTGCTGGGCGGTCGGGATCAGGTTGACGTAGCTCTCCTGGACCAGCTCACCCTCGGGGATCCAGGCCAGGGCCCAGTCCACGATTTCATTTTCTTTCTTGAGGTGGCCCACGAACAGATCGGCCGGCAGCATCTCGCGCTCGCCGAGTTCGGCTTTGAGGTAGTCGCTCAGGCCGTCTTCGTAGTACCAGCTGTCCTGCTCGTCGGTGGCTTCGTCGCGCAACTTGACGGTCAGTCCCGGGCACAGCACGGCCTTGGCGCGCAGCAGATGGCGCAGCGCGCGCAGGTTGTATTTGGGCGTATCGAAATACTTCGGGTCGGCCCAGAACCGCACGCGGGTACCGGTGTTCTTCTTGCCGACGCTGCCGACCACTTCCAGCGGGGTGGCGCGATCGCCATTGCGGAAGGTGATGCGGTGTTCGCTGCCGTCGCGCTTGATATGCACCTCGACCAGGGTCGACAGCGCATTGACCACGCTGACGCCTACGCCATGCAGGCCGCCGGAGAAGGTGTAGTTCTTGTTGTTGAACTTGCCGCCCGCGTGCAGGCGGGTCAGGATCAGTTCGACGCCGGGGATTTTCTCCTCGGGGTGGATGTCCACGGGCATGCCACGGCCGTCATCGCTGACCTCGCAGCTGCCATCCTTGTACAGGGTGACCTCGACCGTACGGGCATGCCCGGCCAGGGCTTCGTCGACGGCATTGTCGATGACTTCCTGCGCCAGATGGTTCGGGCGCGCGGTGTCGGTGTACATGCCGGGGCGGCGCTTGACCGGGTCCAGGCCGGACAGGACTTCAATATCGGCGGCGTTATAGCGGGCGTTCATCTGTCTTCATAAAGCGCAAAGCGACGGCGAAGTTTGCGGTCTGGACGGTTTTTTTGCACGCCACACGTTCAGGGCCCGGCCGACCGGGGTTCGATAGACTGTGCCTGGTGGAATCCGTCCCCCGGAATCCCCATCCCAAGCCGAGACCGCGAGGAGCCATCCCATGAAGAAGTTGCTGACCATCGTTGCCATTGCCGCCGCCGTCCTGGCCGTGCCGCTGGCTATGGCGCAGAACGCCGGACAGGGCCAGCCCACGCCGCAGCTGGGCGAGCAGGCCGACAAGGCCCAGTCCGAGGCCGACGCCAAGGCCAAGCGCCGCGCCCAGGCCACCGCCGAGATGAAGGCCAAGGGCGAGCAGGCCCCGCAGAAGGAAGAAGAGGAAGAGGCGAAGAAGAAGCGCTGACCCCTTCCGATGCCCTCATGGACGCCCCGGCACTGCCGGGGCGTCTTTTTTTTGTGAAGGCCGCATGCCAGCGCTTGGGCTTGTGGCCTTCAATCTGTAAACTAGCGCTTTCCGGGAGCAGTATGTGTCATCCATCAGCGAATGGACTGGCCTGATCGTGCGCGATCGCCAGCAGGGTAGGCAGGAGGTGACGGTCCATTCAGCGACCGGCACGGCCAACCCGACCTCGCCGACCGGCCGCTTCGCTGCTTCCCCGATCCCGTCCCCGGCGCGTGTGTCCTCCGCAGCCGGCGGCCCGATCCCCCTCCATTTTCCCTTTGCGTCGTCCGTCGCCCCGCGCGCCGGCGTCGTCTCCCCCTTCCTGACAGGACACCCCCAGCCATGACTCCCTTGATCTTCGTAACCGGCGGCGTAGTGTCCTCGCTCGGCAAAGGCATTGCCGCCGCGTCACTCGCCTCCATCCTTGAAGCCCGTGGCCTGCGCGTCACGATGATGAAGCTCGACCCGTACATCAACGTCGACCCGGGCACCATGAGCCCGTTCCAGCACGGCGAGGTCTACGTCACCGACGACGGCGCCGAGACCGACCTGGACCTGGGCCACTACGAGCGCTTCGTGCGCACCCGCCTGAGCCGCAAGAACTCGGTCACCACCGGCCGCATCTACGAGAACGTGATCCGCAAGGAGCGCCGCGGCGACTACCTCGGCGCCACCGTGCAGGTCATCCCGCACATCACCGATGAAATCCGCCGCTGCATGGACGAGGCCACCGAAGGCTTCGACGTGGCGCTGGTGGAAATCGGCGGCACCGTGGGCGATATCGAATCGCTGCCGTTCCTGGAGGCCATCCGCCAGGTCCGCACCGAGCGCGGCCCGGAGATGGCGCTGTTCATGCACCTGACCCTGGTGCCGTACATCGCCGCGGCCGGTGAGTTGAAGACCAAGCCGACCCAGCACTCGGTCAAGGAACTGCGCTCGATCGGCATCCAGCCGGACGTGCTGCTGTGCCGTTCCGAGCAGGTCGTGCCGGATTCGGAACGCCGCAAGATCGCCCAGTTCACCAACGTTTCCGAGCGCGCGGTGATCAGCGTGCCGGATGTGGACGTGCTGTACCGCATCCCGATGGGCCTGCACGCGCAGGGTCTGGACGAGATCGTCATCAACCAGCTCAAGCTGGGCGACAAGGCCGGTCCGGTCGATCTGTCCGAGTGGGAAGCGGCGGTGGACGCCACCCTGCACCCGCTGGACGAGGTCACCATCGCGGTGGTCGGCAAGTACGTGGACCACCAGGACGCCTACAAGTCGGTCGGCGAGGCGCTCAAGCATGGCGGCCTGCGCCAGCGCACCAAGGTCAACCTGAAGTGGCTGGAAGCACAGGAGCTGGAAGGCACCGACATGGCCGCGCTGAAGGATGTCGACGGCATCCTGGTGCCGGGCGGCTTCGGTGACCGTGGTTTCGAAGGCAAAGTGCTGACCTCGCAGTTCGCCCGTGAGCAGAACGTGCCGTACTTCGGCATCTGCTACGGCATGCAGGCCGCAGTGGTCGATTTCGCCCGCCACGTGGCCAACCTGGACGGTGCCAACAGCACCGAGAACGACCGCCAGTCGCCTAATCCGGTGATCGGCCTGATCACCGAATGGCGCACCGCCACCGGTGATGTGGAAAAGCGCGACGACAAGAGCGACCTCGGTGGCACCATGCGCCTGGGCCTGCAGGAGCAGCGGCTCAAGCCGGGCACGCTGGCCCGCGAGCTGTACGGCAAGGATGTCGTGTCCGAGCGTCATCGCCACCGCTACGAGTTCAACAACCGCTACCGCACCCAGCTGGAAGACGCCGGCCTGGTGATTGCCGGCAAGTCGATGGATGACACCCTGGTGGAAGTGATCGAGCTGCCGCGCGACCAGCACGCGTGGTTCCTGGCCTGCCAGGCGCATCCGGAGTTCCTGTCCACGCCGCGCGAAGGCCATCCGCTGTTCATCGGCTTCATCCGTGCGGCGCGCGAGCGCAAGGCCGGCGGCGCGTTGCCGCAGGCAGCAGGCGTCTGATCGCCGCATGCAGCCGCCATCGGTGCGGGCGGCCGGCATGAGCCAGGATCCGTGGGCGGCGCTGGAAGCGCGCCGCCAGCGCCGGCACTGGCGCGCCTGGCCGTGGGGCTGGGCCGCGCTGCTGCTGTCGATCGGGGCCTGGGCCTGTGCCTTCATGTTGATGGTGCTGGTCATGGCCAGTGTCGGCATGCCCGGTGACGGCAGCCACGCGATGCAGGCCACCGCGCCGTACCTGTACGCCACGCTCGCGCTGGGCGGGGCGACCCTGCTCGGCGGCCTCATCGCCAGCGTGCTGGCCATCCGGCTCCATCGGCAGGCCGTCGGCGGTGGCGCCGCGCTTGCGCTGATGGCGTTGCTGCTGGCCGTGCTGCTGGTGCCTGCGCTGCTCTGACCGCGTGACTCGGCGTTGGCCGGCGACCGCGTCGCAATGCCGATTTGGCAAGCGGCAGGCGGATGGCGATAATCACGCGGCAGCTTTTCAACGCTACTTTCTGGCGTTTCCCCTTCCTGACTGGTAACCGGCCCGCTATGACCACGATCCGCAGCATCCACGCCCGTGAAATCCTCGACAGCCGTGGCAATCCCACGCTGGAAGCTGAAGTCATCCTCGAGGACGGTTCGTTCGGCCGCGCCGCGGTTCCGTCGGGTGCCTCGACCGGCACCAAGGAAGCGGTGGAACTGCGCGACGGCGACAAGACCCGCTACCTGGGCAAGGGCGTGCGCAATGCCGTGTCCAACGTCAACACCACGATCGCCAATGCGCTCAAGGGCTTCGATGCCGCCGACCAGGAAGGCCTGGACCGTCGCCTGATCGATCTGGACGGCACCGAGAACAAGGGCCGCCTGGGCGCCAACGCGCTGCTGGGGGTTTCCCTGGCCAACGCGCACGCCGTGGCGGCGTCGAAGAAGCAGGCGCTGTGGCAGCACCTGGCCAATGGCCGTGATGTGACCCTGCCGGTGCCGATGATGAACATCATCAACGGCGGCGCGCATGCCGACAACAATGTCGACTTCCAGGAATTCATGGTGCTGCCGGTCGGCTTCACCTCCTTCTCCGAGTCGCTGCGCGCCGGCACCGAAATCTTCCATTCGCTCAAGTCGGTGCTCAAGGGCCACGGCCTGAGCACCGCGGTGGGCGACGAAGGCGGCTTCGCGCCGGACTTCCGCAGCAACGTCGAAGCGCTGGACACCATCCTGGAAGCCATCGGCAAAGCCGGCTACACCGCCGGTGAAGACGTGCTGCTGGGCCTGGACGTGGCCTCCAGCGAATTCTTCGAGAACGGCAAGTACAACCTGGTCGGCGAAAACAAGCGCCTGACCTCCGAGCAGTTCGTCGACTTCCTGGCCGACTGGGCCGCGCAGTACCCGATCATCACCATCGAAGACGGCCTGGCCGAGAACGACTGGGCCGGCTGGAAGCTGCTCACCGACCGCATCGGCAACAAGGTGCAGCTGGTCGGCGACGACCTGTTCGTGACCAACCCGAAGATCTTCAAGGAAGGCATCGAGTCCGGCACCGCCAACGCGATCCTGATCAAAGTCAACCAGATCGGCACCCTGACCGAGACGCTGGAAGCGATCGCCATGGCGCACGCGGCCAACTATGCCTCGATCGTCTCGCACCGTTCGGGCGAAACCGAAGACACCACCATCGCCGACATCGCCGTGGCCACCACCGCCACCCAGATCAAGACCGGCTCGCTGTGCCGCAGCGACCGCGTGGCCAAGTACAACCAGCTGCTGCGCATCGAAGAAGCCCTCGGTGCCGGTGCGCGTTACGCCGGTCGTGACGCGTTCGTGTCGCTGAAGCGCTGATCCCCATGCGCAACTGGCGCTGGACGCTGCTGTTGCTCGCGCTGCTGCTGGCGTGGCTGCAGTACCGTTTCTGGTTCGGCCCGGGCAATTCAGGGGAAGTGATGACCCTGGAGGCCCAGGTCGCCAACCAGCAGCGCGACAACGCCGGTCTGCAACAGCGCAACGACGCGCTGGCCGCCGAGGTCAAGGACCTCAAGGAAGGCCAGGCCGCGATCGAGGAACGCGCGCGTAGCGAGCTGGGCATGATCAAGCCTGGCGAGAAGTTCTACCGCGTGGTCGAAGATGCCCCGGTCGCGCCTGCGCGCGGACCGGCGGCCATGGCGCCGCCGGAAGCGCTGCCGCAGGAAGTGCCCTGATGGGCACGGTCTGGGCGGTGGTGCCGGCCGCTGGTCGCGGCACCCGTTTCGGTGGACAGACACCCAAACAGTACCTGGTCGCAGGCGACCGGGTACTACTGGCGCATACGCTGGAAGCCCTGCTGTCGCACCCGGTGGTTGCCGGGGTGATGGTGGCCATCGCCGAGGGCGACACCGACTGGCCGGGCTGGCAGGCGCTGGCCGACAAGCCGATCCTGACCTGCATCGGCGGCGCTACCCGTGCCGCATCGGTGCTGGCCGGGCTGCAGGCGCTGCCCGAAAGCGTGCGTGCCGATGATTTCGTGCTGGTGCATGACGCCGCGCGGCCCAACCTGGCCGCCGCCGATCTGGGCCGGCTGCTGGAAGTGGGGCGCAACGATCCGGTCGGGGCGATCCTGGCCGCGCCGGTGCGCGACACCCTCAAGCGTGCCGGTGACGACGGCGGCATCGATGCCACTGAACCGCGTGCCCGCCTGTGGCGGGCGCTGACCCCGCAGCTGTTCCGCCGCCACCAGTTGGCGCGCGCGCTGCAGGACGCCGCCGATGCCGGCGTGGAGGTCACCGACGACRCCATGGCGATGGAGCGGCAGGGGCTGCGCCCGTTGCTGGTGGAAGGCAGCGAAGACAACTTCAAAGTCACCACGCCGGCCGATCTGTCCCGTTTCGAATTCGAGCTGTCGCGTCGCGGATACTGAGTCCGCGCGCGGCGCCACAACCGCAGGTTTTTTGCAATGAACACGCCTTCCTTTCCTCCGGTCCGCATCGGACAGGGCTACGACGTCCACGCCTTCGGCACGGGCGACCACATCATGCTCGGCGGCATCCGCGTGGCGCACAGCTGCGGCGTGCTCGCCCACAGCGACGGCGACGTGATCCTGCATGCGCTGTGCGATGCGATGCTCGGTGCGCTGTCGCTGGGCGATATCGGCCAGCACTTCCCGCCCTCGGACATGCGCTGGAAAGATGCCGACAGCTGCCGCTTCCTGGCCCATTGCAACAGCCTGCTGCGCGAGCGTGGCTGGCAGGTCGGCAACACCGACATCACCGTGATCTGCGAGCGTCCCAAGGTGGGCCCGCATGCGCTGGCCATGCGCGAGCGCATTGCCGCGCTGCTGGGCGTCGCGCTGGATGCGGTCAGCGTCAAGGCCACCACGTCGGAGAAGCTGGGCTTCACCGGGCGTGGTGAGGGCATCGCCGCGCAGGCCGTCGTGCTGTTGGTGGCACTGTGATCCCGCTTCCGCTGGCATTTGGTGCGCCGCTGCTGAGCGCGAAGATCCGCAGCGTTCCGGAAGATTTCCAGGTGGACGAGCTGCCGGCGTTCGAGCCGAGCGGGGAGGGCGAGCACCTGCTGCTGACCCTCCGCAAGCGCGGCGCCAACACCGTGCACGTGGCCAAAGTGCTGGCCCGGTGGGCCGGATTGCCGGACATGGCGGTGAGCTACGCCGGCATGAAGGACCGGCACGCGGTGACCACTCAGCGTTTCAGCGTGCACCTGCCCAAGCGCATCGCACCGGATCCGGCGCTGCTGGCCTCCGATGAGATCGAGGTGGTCGAGTCGACCTGGCACAACCGCAAGCTGCAGCGCGGCGCGCTGGCGGGCAATCGGTTCAAGCTGGTGTTGCGGGACGTGCAGGGCGATGCGAAGGCGATCGACGAGCGGCTGTCGCTGATCGCCGCGCGCGGACTGCCGAACTGGTTCGGCGAACAGCGTTTCGGCCGCGACGGCGGCAATGTGCCGGCGGCGCTGGCGATGTTTGGCGGCCGACGCGTGCGCCCGGACCAGCGTTCGCTGCTGTTGTCGGCGGCACGCTCGGCCCTGTTCAACCAGGTGTTGGCCGAGCGCGTCGCGCAGGGCAACTGGGACACGCCGCTGGACGGTGAGGTGTGGATGCTGGACGGCAGCCGCAGCGTGTTCGGTCCGGAACCGTGGACGGATCTGCTGGCCGACCGCCTGGGCCGCTTCGACATCCATCCCAGTGGCCCGTTGTGGGGCGAGGGAGCGCTGCGCAGTACCGGCGCGGCCGCCGATCTGGAGCTGGGCGCGATATCGGACGAACAATCGTTGGCGCTGCGTGCTGGCCTGGAAAGTGCGCGCCTGAAGCAGGAGCGTCGCGCGCTGCGCCTGCGCCCGGCGATGCTGCAGCACACCTGGTTGCAGCCGGATGTGCTCGAGCTCAGTTTCGCGCTACCGCCGGGCTGCTACGCCACCGCCGTGCTGCACGAGCTGGGGCCGGTGGAAGACGCAAGCCAGACGCTCCTGACGGCGGATTGATTGCGGCATCCCCCATCAGGGGGGGCGGTAGAGCCACGCCATGCGTGGCTGCGCTCCGATCCGGCACCGCGCACAAGCCACCCATGGGGCGGCTCTACGGCGATCCGGCGCCGCGTGCAGCCACCCATGGGGTGGATCTACCGCGATCAGGCGTCATGTGCAGGCACCCAGCGGGCGGCCTTACCGGTTCGCCAGCAACACCACCACCGCGCCGGTACCGCCTTGCCCAGCCGGCGCCGAATGGAAGGCCAACACGTCGTTGCGCTGGCGCAGCAGGCGGTCGACCAGGTTCTTCAACACCGGTGCGCCGCCATCGGACTGCAGGCCCTTGCCGTGGATGATGCGCACGCAGCCGTATTCGTGCGCGTGCGCTTCCAGCAGGAACTGGCGCAGCAGGTTTTCCGCCTGTACCACCGTGGCCCCGTGCAGGTCCAGCTCGTCCTGCACCGAGTACTGGCCACGCTTGAGCCGCTGGAACATCCGCGCCGGCAGGTTGTCGCGCCGGTAACTGGCGGTGTCGCCCGCTTCCAGCGGGCTGCTGTCGCGCAGCAGGCGCGCGAATTCGCCGCGCGCTTCGTCCTCGTCACGTTCGGCCATGCGCGCGCGCGGCTTCGGCCGCGGCACGGCCGGCGGCGCGGCCGCAGGCTTGCGCAGGGGTTTGACCTCGCCGATTGCCGAGCGGAACAGGGCGGCGGGGTCGTCGTCTTCAGAATGTGACATGCGTACAGCGTAATGCCAGGGGATGGCCGCTGCCTACCGTCATCCGGGGTAGGACGATCTGCCCGCTTGCGGCACAATAGCTGACGCACTTGCGCGGTCGGTGTTCCCCAGACCGGGGAGGGCCGGCCCCGCCAACGCTGGAAAGTGATGGAATCGAAGTCTTGAAAAATCAAGCGGTTAAATCGCAGATGCGGATCTTGGTCAGCAACGACGACGGTGTCGACGCGCCGGGTATCAGGATGCTCGCCTCGGTACTGCGTGACGCCGGTCATGAGGTGACGGTGTTCGCGCCGGACCGTGACCGCTCCGGTGCCAGCAACTCGCTCACCCTGGACCTGCCGATCCGCGTCAAACGCATCGATCATTACACCTGCTCGGTGGCCGGTACGCCCACCGACTGCGTGCACCTGGCGCTGACCGGCGTGCTCGAGTACGAGCCGGACATCGTGGTCTCCGGCATCAACAACGCGGCCAACCTGGGCGATGACGTCATCTACTCCGGCACCGTGTCCGCGGCGATGGAGGGGCGTTTCCTGGGCCTGCCGGCCGTGGCGATGTCGCTGGTGACGCACAACCACGAGCCGCGCAATTTCGAGACCGCCGCGCGTGCCGCGGTCGAGATCGTGACCCGGCTCAAGGCCGATCCACTGCCCGCCGACACCATCCTCAACGTCAACGTGCCGGACCTGCCGTGGCGCGAGATCCGCGGATTCGAGGTGACCCGGCTGGGCAACCGCCACCGCGCCGAGGGCTGCATCGCCCAGCGCGATCCGCGCGGCAACGAGGTGTACTGGATCGGTCCGGCCGGACGCGAGCAGGATTCCGGCCCGGGCACCGATTTCCACGCGGTGCGCAACGGCTTCATTTCGATCACCCCGATCCAGGTCGACCTCACCCGCTACCAGGCGCTGGAGAAGGTGGCCAGCTGGGTCGGCGGGCTGACGGCCGCGCTGGATCGCCCGGCATGAGCCAGCGCCTGCGCCTGCAACCCGAAGCGGTCGGCATCGGCATGACCTCCCAGCGCGTGCGCGACCGCCTGGTCGAGCGCCTGCGCGAAGCGGGCATCGTCGACGAGAACACGCTCAACGCGATCCGCGTGGTGCCGCGCCACCTGTTCATCGACGAGGCGCTGGCCTCGCGCGCGTACGAGGACACCGCGCTGCCGATCGGCCACGGGCAGACCATCTCCCAGCCGTGGGTGGTGGCGCGGATGACCGAGGCGGTGCTGCATTGCTCGCCGAAGAAGGTGCTGGAAGTGGGCACCGGTTCGGGCTACCAGGCCGCGATCCTCGGCGCGCTGGGGCTGGAGGTCTATACGGTCGAGCGCATCGGTGACCTGCTGCGCCAGGCGCGCAAGCGTTTCCGCGCACTCGGCATGAACATCCGCACCAAGCATGACGATGGCCGCGTCGGCTGGGCCGAGCACGGCCCGTTCGATGCGATCGTGGTCACTGCCGCCGCACCGGCGCTGGTCGACGCGCTGGTCGAGCAGCTGGCCATCGGTGGGCGGCTGGTGGCGCCGGTCGGTGGCCCGGGCGCGCAGTCGCTGGTGCAGTTGACCCGTCGCGATGACGGCAGCATCGAACAGCAGGTACTGGCACCGGTCACGTTCGTGCCGCTGCTGTCTGGCATGCTGGATTGATTCACAGGAGCGTTGCGTCATGAAGATCTTTGGTCCGCTGTATGAGCGGGCGATGAAATGGGCCGCGCATGAGCGCGCGCCGACCTATTTGACGGTGTTGAGCTTCATCGAGGCGATCATCTTCCCGGTGATGCCCGAGGTGATGCTGGCGCCGATGTGCGTGGCCCAGCCCAAGCGCGGCTGGTGGTTTGCCACGCTGAGCCTGGGCGGTTCGATGGCCGGAGCGCTGGTCGGCTACGCGCTGGGGCATTTCGCCTTCGAGGCGCTCAAGCCGGTGTTCGCCGCGCTGGGCATGCTGTCGAGCATCGAGAGCGGCATCGCGGTGGTCCAGGCCAAGATGGCCGAATCGCCCTGGGCGGTGTTCACCTTCCTGGTGCTGGGCGGCTTCATGCCGATCCCGATGAAGGTCTTCACCTGGGCATCGGGTATCGTCGGCGTGCCGTTGCCGCAGTATTTCCTGAGCATGTTGATCGGTCGTGGCAAGCGCGTGTTCGTGCTGGCCGCGGTCATCCGTATTGGTGGTCCGCGCGCGGAAGCTGCGCTGCGGCGTTGGATTGAACCGCTGGGCTGGATCGCGACCGTGCTGGTCGTGGCGCTGGTCGCCTGGCTAGTCTGGAGGGCGAAGTTCGCATGAGTGCTGATCGTTTGAGCAGGGGGCTGCGTGTTACCGCGCTGGTGCTGGCGGTGTCCACGTTGGGCGCATGCGGGACGGCCACGGTGGTCAAGCCGTCGTCGCCGGGTCGTGGTGCGCATCCGACGCCGCAGGCATCGGTGGCCAAGCCGGGGCAGACCGCCGTGGTGCGCCGTGGCGATACGCTGTACGCGCTGGCACGCATCCACAACATCACCCCGCGTGACCTGGCCGCCTGGAACGGGCTGGCCGAGCCGTACACGATCTATCCGGGGCAGACGCTGAAGCTGTATCCGGGCGGTGGTGCACCGGGCCGTGCGCCGACCACGGTGGTAACCGCGCCACGTCCGGGCACAACCGCGCCCGCGCCGGCCCCGACCCCGTCGCCGACCACGGCGATCAAGAGCAACATCAGCTGGCGCTGGCCGGCCGATGGCGCGCTCGTGGGCAAGTTCGTCGGTGCCGATGTGACCAAGCAGGGCGTGGACATCGCAGGTACGAGCGGACAACCGGTACGGGCGACCGCGCCGGGCGTGGTGGTGTATTCCGGCGCGGGCCTGGTCGGGTTTGGCGAGCTGATCATCATCAAGCACAGCGATCAGTGGCTGTCTGCGTACGGCCACAACCGCAAGCGGCTGGTCAACGAAGGCCAGAGCGTCAAGGCCGGGGAACAGATCGCCGAGATGGGCCGCACCGGCACCACCCGCGACATGCTCCACTTCGAGATCCGCTACAACGGCAAGCCGGTCGACCCGCTGCTGTACCTGCCGCCGAAATAACTGGCGCGTCCCGGACGGGCGCGCTGTTCCTGGGTAGGGCGACGCCATGCGTCGCCATCTCGGTGCGGGCTCCGTGCGCCGGTTCGGTGTGCAGCCACCCATGGGGTGGCTCTACCGGGCCGGGTTCGCGCGCCGGTTGGGGTGTGCAGCCACCCATTGGGTGGCTCTACATGCACAAAAAAGGCCGCCCCTGGCGGCCTTTCCTGAACAAAMACGACCGCATTCACCCCTTCAGGATGAACGCCGCAGCCACTTTGCGGCCTTCGCCGGCCAGGATGTTGAAGGTCCGCGCGGCGGCCGGGTTGTTCATCACTTCCAGGCCGATCCCACGGGTCAGGCACGCGGCCATGACCGCCGCGGGCGGGAACACCTGGGTATCGCCGGTGCCCAGCACGACCAGTGCCGGGTTCAGCGCCAGCACCGGCTGCAGGTGTTCCGGGGTCAGGGCGGCGATATCGGCCACCGGCCACGCTTCGATCAGCGTGTCCGGGGTCAGCACGAAGCTGCTGGCCAGGGTGCGGTCATTCACTTTCGCGGTGCGCCCATCGGCGGCACGCAGGGCGTAGGCGTAATCGGGCAGTTCGTGGCTCAGTTGCATCTTCAGGGTCCGGGATCAGCCGCGCGGCAGCACGATCTGGCGGTGTTCCTTGCTCGGGCGGTACAGCACGGCCACATGGCCGATGCGCTGCACCAGGGCACTGCCGGAGGCGGTGGTGAGTTCGGCGATCATCGCGTCGCGGGCGTCACGGTCTTCGGCGGCCACTTTCACCTTGATGAGTTCATGGCGTTCCAGAACTTCCTCCAGTTCGGCCAGGAAGGCCGGCGTGACCCCCTTGCCGCCGATCTGCAGCAGGGCTTTCAGATCATGGGCATGGCCGCGGAGGAAGCGGGTCTGGGCAGAGGTCAGGGCAATAGACATTCAGGAACAAGCGGTTAACTGGGGCGATCAGGGTATCATGACCACCCGTTCCGGCCCTATTACCAATGGCTTCCCGTAGCAAGAGCAGTCAACGCTGGTTGAAAGAACACTTTTCCGACCCCTTCGTGAAGAAGGCGCAGGCCGAGGGCATGCGCTCGCGCGCGGCCTACAAGCTGGAGGAGCTGCTCGAGCGGGACCGGCTGCTGAAGCCGCACATGGTGGTGGTCGACCTCGGCGCCGCTCCCGGCGGCTGGTCCCAGCAGGTGCGGCGCCAGATCGGCGACACCGGCCGGGTGCTGGCACTGGACATCCTGGAGATGCCGCCGCTGGCCGGCGTGGAGTTCCTTCACGGAGACTTCAGGGAGCAAACCGTCCTATCGCAGTTTGAAGCCATGCTCGGGGACCAGGCGGTAGACCTTGTGCTCTCGGATATGGCCCCCAATAAAAGTGGTATGGATGCGGTCGACCAACCGCGGATGATGCACCTGGCGGAGTTGGCGATGGATTTTGCCGACAACCATCTCAAGCCCGGTGGCGCGTTCCTGATCAAGCTGTTCCAGGGCGTGGGCTTTGACGACTACGTGCGCGAGATGCGCCGCAGGTACGACAAGGTCGCGATCCGCAAGCCGGAAGCCTCCCGCAAGCGTTCGTCCGAGGTATACGCCCTCGGGCAGGGCAAACGTGCGCAGATCAAGTAAGCTCAACCATACGAATCGCGTCAGGAATTAGAGGAACACCGGAGCCAATGAGGATGAACGACTTGACCAAGAACCTCCTGCTATGGGTGGTCGTCGCCGTGGTGCTGATGGTGGTGTTCCAGAGCTTCTCGCCAAAGAGCAGCGGCGCGGGCGCCCAGGGCGCGACGTATTCGCAGTTCCTGGACCAGGTGGACAGCGGCAACGTCCAGAAGGTGACCTTCGCCGGGGATGTCCGCGGCGGCACCAGCCAGCTCTCCTACACCACCCGTGGCGGCCAGTCGGCCACCATCACCGCGCCCTACGATCGCGACCTGATCAACGTGTTGCGTGGCAAGAACGTGGAAATCGTCCAGGAAGAGCCGTCCAGCGGCATTTCGCTGGGTGCGATCCTGATGAACTTCCTCCCGGTGATCCTGATCATCGGCTTCTGGCTGTTCATCATGCGGCAGATGCAGGGCGGCGGTGGCGGCTCCAAGGGCGCCATGTCCTTCGGCAAGTCGCGCGCCAAGCTGCAGGGCGAGGACCAGATCAAGGTCACCTTCGCCGACGTCGCCGGCTGCGACGAGGCCAAGGAAGAAGTCAGCGAGCTGGTCGACTTCCTGCGCGACCCGACCAAGTTCACCAAGCTGGGCGGCAAGATTCCRCGCGGCGTGCTGATGGTCGGCCCGCCCGGTACCGGCAAGACCCTGCTGGCCCGGGCCATCGCCGGTGAAGCCAAGGTGCCGTTCTTCTCGATCTCCGGTTCGGATTTCGTGGAAATGTTCGTCGGCGTCGGCGCCAGCCGCGTCCGCGACATGTTCGAGCAGGCCAAGAAGCAGGCGCCGTGCATCATCTTCATCGATGAAATCGACGCCGTCGGCCGCCATCGTGGTGCTGGCCTGGGCGGCGGTCATGACGAGCGCGAGCAGACCCTGAACCAGTTGCTGGTCGAAATGGACGGTTTCGAGGGGGGCGAGGGCGTGATCGTCATCGCTGCCACCAACCGTCCGGACGTGCTGGATCCGGCGCTGCTGCGTCCGGGCCGCTTCGACCGCCAGGTGGTGGTCGGCCTGGCCGACGTGCGCGGTCGCGAGCAGATCCTCAAGGTGCACATGCGCAAGCTGCCGCTGGCCGACGATGTCGAGCCCATGGTCATCGCGCGCGGTACCCCGGGCTTCTCCGGTGCGGATCTGGCCAACCTGTGCAACGAGGCGGCGCTGTTTGCCGCGCGTGGCGGCGAGAAGGAAGTCCGCATGGACCACTTCGACCGTGCCCGTGACAAGATCCTGATGGGTGCCGAGCGTCGTTCGATGGCGATGAGCGAAGAAGAAAAGACGCTCACCGCCTACCACGAAGCCGGTCACGCCATCGTCGGCCGCCTGGTCCCCGAGCACGATCCGGTCTACAAGGTCACCATCATCCCGCGCGGTCGCGCGCTGGGTGTGACCATGTACCTGCCGGAAGGCGACAAGTACTCGATGAACCGCGTGGCGATCGAATCGCAGCTGTGCTCGCTGTACGGCGGGCGCGTTGCCGAAGAGCTGATCTTCGGCACCGACAAGGTCACCACCGGTGCCTCCAACGACATCGAGCGCGCCACCAAGATGGCCCGCAACATGGTCACCAAGTGGGGCCTGTCCGACGAACTGGGTCCGATCGCCTATGGCGAAGAGGACGATGAAGTGTTCCTCGGCCGGTCGGTCACCCAGCACAAGAGCGTTTCGGACGACACCGCGCGCCGCATCGATGAAGTGGTGCGCAGCATTCTGGACAAGGCCTATGCCCGGACCACCGAGCTGCTGACCGCCAACCTGGACAAGCTGCACACCATGTCGCAGCTGCTGCTGCAGTACGAAACCATCGACGTGCCGCAGATCGATGCGGTCATGGAAGGTCGCGATCCGCCGCCGCCGATGGGCTGGGACAAGTCCAACAAGGACGGTGGCAGCAACAACAACAACGACAAGGGCGGCGACGCCCGTCCGGTGACGCCGATCGCCGGTCCTGCCGAGCAGCTGTAAGCACGGCAGGGTGAACACGAAGGCCGGGGAAACCCGGCCTTCGTCGTTTCCGCGCCATAATGCGCCCCTTGTTCCTGCTTTCTGTTCCGGAGTCGCCATGTCCACCACGCCCCCACCACCGGTGTCGCACACCGTCGAGATGGTGATCGCCACGGTTGTCGGCGTCGGTATCGGTCTATTCCGCGACAACTTCCTGCTCGGCGCTGGTATCGGTATCGCGCTGGGCATCCTGTTGAGCATCGCCAAGACCCTGTACGTCGATCGCAAGCGCCGCCAGCGCTGACCGGTTGCGCTGGTGGCGCGCGGGCGGCAGCATGCAGCGGTGCAGGTCGCATGCTGCGACCACGCGCCACTTTTCCAGGGGGAAACCATGCGTCATTCGTTGTGCGTCGCTGCCGCGACGCTGTTGAGCTGTGCCACGCCCGCGCTTGCGGCCGATATCCACGTGCAGGATCCGGTGCCCTTCGCGGAGTCGGCCTACATTGCCGACAACATCAAGGCGGAATGCCGGATCTGCGCGCAGCTGGCCAGTGCACTGGGCGCGAAGGCGCCGGTGCATGGCAACCGGATCCTCTTCGACACGGCGCCGATGACGCGTGACAGCGGTCGCGTGCTGCAACTGGAACTGGTCGAAGCGCAGAGCGCGGGCAATGCCTTTGCCGGTCATTTCAAATCCGCCACGGCGCGGGGCGTGCTGTTTCAGGATGGCCAGAAGCTCGCATCGGTCACGGCGCGGCGAACCTCGCGGGCGGCGCGTTCGCCGGCTTCAAGGGGTCTTGTGACGTGCTCGAACGCACCGTCAACGCGATCGGTAGCGACCTCGCCGAATGGCTGGCCAATCCCGTCGATGGCGCCCGCCTCGGCGATCTCTGACGGCCGCTGCGGTACGCCAGCGTAAACTACGCGCTGGCGTACTTCGTGGACCTGCCCATGTTCGACATTTCTCCCCAGCTCGATTGCGGTGGCCGTGCGCTGCGGCTGGATCGCCCGCGCGTGATGGGTATCGTCAACGTCACCCCGGACTCGTTCTCCGACGGCGGCGTGCATGACACCCTGGAGGCTGCCGTCGCCCATGGGCTGCAACTGGTCGCCGAGGGTGCCGACCTGCTGGATATCGGCGGTGAATCGACCCGCCCGGGCAGTGCGCCGGTGTCGCTGGAGGAGGAGCTGCGCCGGGTGATCCCGGTGATCGAGCGGCTGGCGCGGGAAACCCACGTCCCGATCAGTATCGATACCTTCAAGCCGGAGGTGATGCGCGCGGCGGTGGCCGCTGGCGCCGGCATGCTCAACGACATCCACGCACTGCGCCAGCCTGGTGCACTGGCCGCCGCCGCCGACCTCGGCGTGCCGGTGGTGCTGATGCACATGCAGGGCGAGCCGGGCAGCATGCAGGACACCCCGCACTACGATGACGTGGTCGCCGAGGTGCACCGTTTCCTCGCCGAGCGCCTGTTTGCCGCCGAGATGGCCGGCATCGCGAAAAAGAACCTGGTGATCGACCTGGGCTTCGGCTTCGGCAAGACGACCGAACACAACATGATCCTGCTCGCCCGCTCGGCGCGTTTCCTGGACCTGGGCGTGCCGCTGCTGGCCGGCCTGTCGCGCAAGCGCAGCATCGGCGAGCTGACCGGGCGCGAACAGCCGCGCGACCGGGTAGCCGGCTCGGTGGCCGCGCACCTGATCGCCGCCCAGCGCGGGGCGACGCTCCTGCGCGTGCACGACGTGGCTACCACCGTTGATGCACTCAAGGTGTGGGCCGCGGTCGATGCCGTGCCGGCACCGCGCGTGGACGCTGCGCCGGCCATGCCGCGCTGGCCGGACGAGGACTGATGGGCACCGACCAGCGCCCGCTGGCGATCGCGGTGATGGGCCCGACCGCGTCGGGCAAGACCGCCACCGCGATCGGGCTGGCGCGGCAGCTCGGCGGGGAGATCGTCAGCGTCGATTCGGCGCTGGTCTACCGCGGCCTGGACATCGGCTCGGCCAAGCCCGACGCCGCCGAGCGCGCGCAGGCGCCCCACCATCTGCTGGACGTGCGCGACCCGTGGCAGACCTATTCGGCGGCCGAATTTGCCGCCGATGCGGCCCGCGCCGTCGCCGACATCCTCGCTCGTGGCCGCATGCCGATCCTGGCCGGCGGCACCGGGCTGTACTTCCGCGCGCTGCTGCAGGGCCTTTCGCCGATGCCGCCGGCCGATCCGGATACCCGCGCGCGCATCGCCGGGGAGGCCGCAGCCAAGGGCTGGGCCGCCCTGCACACCGAGCTGGCCAGCATCGACCCGGCCGCCGCCGCGCGCATCCATGCCACCGATCCACAACGCATCCAGCGGGCGCTGGAGGTCTACCGGCTCAGCGGGACCCCGATCAGTGCGTGGCAGAAACTGCCCGGCGTGGACCGCCTGCCGGTCCGCACGCTCAAGCTGGTGCTGGCCCCGCGCGAGCGCAGCGTGCTGCACCAGCGCATCGAGACCCGTTTCGACGCCATGCTCGGGCAGGGCTTCCTGGACGAGGTCCGCGCACTGCGCGCGCTGCCGCAGATGGCCCGGGTGGCTGCGCCCCTGGACCTGCCGGCGGTGCGGGCGGTGGGCTACCGCCAGGCCTGGGAGTTCCTGGACGGGCAGGGCACGGCCAGCCAGTTCCGTGAACGCGGCATCCAGGCTACCCGCCAGCTGGCCAAGCGCCAGCTCACCTGGCTGCGCGGCGAGCTTGATGTGCGCTGGTTCGATCCCCATCTTGATCAGGCTTCGCTGGCAGAAGCGGTGTCGACCTTCGTCGCACGCTGACTCCACGCCTTCCCCACTCCAGCCCGTGTACCATCAAGGATTCCGGTGGGCGGCGGGGGCCGCGGAAACTGCCGGAAGACCATAAAAACAATAATCAGGAGTTAGCAATGTCCAAGGGGCAATCGCTGCAGGACCCGTTTCTGAATGCACTTCGGCGCGAACGCGTGCCGGTTTCGGTGTACCTGGTCAACGGCATCAAACTGCAGGGGACGATCGAATCGTTCGACCAGTTCGTGGTGCTGCTGCGCAATACGGTGAGCCAGATGGTGTACAAGCACGCCATTTCCACCGTGGTGCCGGCGCGCAACGTACGGGTTGGCCCGGGTGGCGGCTATGTACAGTCCAATGAAGGTGGCGCCGAAGGCGTCCAAGGTGAAGACGACGTTGAGTAATGCGTTGAGTATTTCTGGAGAACTGCGTGTTTGACCGTTCCAAGCGAGGCGAACACGCACTCCTGATCCAGCCGCACTTCGGCCGGCTCGAAGAAGACGTGCTTGAAGAGTTCACGGACCTGGCCCGCTCGGCCGGTGCGAGCATCGCGGCGACGCTGACCGCGCGCATCGACCGACCGAACCCGTCGATCCTGATCGGCACCGGCAAGCTGGATGAGGTGAAAGCCGCGGCCGATGCCACCGGTGCCGACCTGATCCTGGTCAACCATGCGCTGACACCGGGGCAGGAGCGCAATCTCGAGCGCTTCCTGGAGCGGCGCGTGATCGACCGGAGCGGGTTGATCCTGGACATCTTCGCCCAGCGCGCACGCAGCCATGAGGGCAAGCTGCAGGTGGAGCTGGCGCAGCTGCGCCACATGTCCACCCGGCTGATCCGCGGTTGGACCCATCTGGAGCGCCAGCGCGGCGGCTCCATCGGCCTGCGCGGCCCAGGTGAAACCCAGCTGGAAACCGACCGTCGCCTGCTGCAGAAGCGGGTCGAACAGCTGCAGAAACGGCTGGAAAAGGTCGAGGTGCAGCGCACCCAGATGCGCCGCGCCCGCGTGCGCAGCGAACTGCCGCGCGTTGCCCTGGTGGGTTACACCAATGCCGGCAAGTCGACCCTGTTCAATGCCCTGACCGGTGCCGAGGCCTACGCCGCGGACAAGCTGTTCGCCACGCTCGACCCGACCGTGCGCCGCATCGCGGTCCCGGGTGGCAACGTGGTGCTGGCCGACACCGTCGGGTTCGTGCGCGATCTGCCGCACGAGTTGGTGGCCGCGTTCCGCTCGACCTTGAGCGAAGCGCGCGAGGCCGATTTCCTGCTGCATATCGTCGACGCCGCCGATCCGCACCGCGAGGACCGCATCGCCCAGGTCGACGAAGTGCTGGCCGACGTGGGTGCGGGCGATCTTCCGCAGCTGCTGGTGTTCAACAAGATCGACCGCATCGAGGGAGCCGAAGTGCGTCACGACGCACAGGACGGCATCCCCGATACCGCCCGTCGCGAACGGGTATGGATCTCCGCGCGCGACGGGCTTGGCCTGCCGCTGCTGCAGTCGGTGTTGGGCAAGCGCCTGGGCCTGCAGCACATCACCGGCGCGCTGCGTCTGCCGCCGAGTGCCGGACGCCTGCGTTCGCGCCTGCACCAGCTGGAAGTGGTGCGCGGCGAACAGGCCGACGAGGACKGCTGGCTGCTTGAGGTCGATCTGCCGATCGCCGAGGCCGAAAAGCTGGCGGCCGGCGAGGGCGGCGAGCCGATCCGCGCGATGCTGCCGGAGAAGCTCCCCGAGTGGTGACACGGTAGTGCCGGCCGCTGGCCGGCTCTCCCTCGACGTTCCCCGGCGGTGGGACAGGCGCAGCAAAGGGCGCGCGACGCTGCGTCGCGCCCCCGCACACGACATCCGCGCCGATTTGGGCTAAAACGGGGCGTCCTTCCCCCCGATCCAGGATCACCATGAGCGTCCCCACCGATGCCGAACTCGGCGTCCTTGCCCGTGATGTCGGCCAGCGCCTGCAGCAGGCATCGTTGCAGCTGGTCACTGCCGAGAGCTGCAGCGGCGGCTGGATCGCCAAGGCGATGACCGATGTGGCCGGCTCCTCGGCATTCTTCGACAGCGGCATGGTCGTCTACAGCTACGAGGCCAAGCAGCGCTTGCTCGGTGTTCGCGCGCACACGCTGGAGCAGTTCGGTGCGGTCAGCCGCGAGACCGTGCTGGAAATGGTTTCCGGTGCACTGATCAATTCCGGCGCCGGCATCGCCGTGGCCGTGACCGGCATTGCCGGGCCGGGCGGCGGCAGTCCGGACAAGCCGGTCGGCAGCGTGTGGATCGGCTGGAAGCAGCGCGGTGGCTATGCCCGCGCGCAGCTGTTCCGGTTCGACGGCGACCGCGAAGCCATCCGTCGCCAGACCGTGCAGCAGGCGCTGACGGGAATTTTCGCACCGGTGTGACATCCTGACCGCGTGCGTGGACAGGAGTGGCACCGATGTGGGAAACGCTGGGAACCGTACGCGACCTAGGCCGATTGCAGGAAATCGCCTCGGTCCTGATCCGCTATGGCTTTGGCGATCTGGTACGCCGGATCGGCCTGGCCGATGTACTGGAACGGGCCGGGCGGCTGCTGCACTGGAACGACACGCAGATGCTGCGCATGACCGCGCCCGTGCGGGTGCGGCGTGCGATGGAAGACCTGGGTCCGACCTTCGTCAAGCTCGGCCAGGTGCTGGCCACGCGCGTGGACCTGTTCCCGCCGGACTGGATCGCCGAATTCTCTGAACTGCAGAACGCGGTACCGCCGCTGCCGTATGCGCAGGTGCGCGAACAGCTGGAAGCCGATCTCGGCGCACCGGCCACCGAGGTCTTCGCCTGGCTGGATGAAACCCCGATGGCGGCCGCCTCGCTGGCCCAGGCGCACCGCGCAACCCTGCACGACGGCACCGCCGTGGTGCTGAAAATCCGTCGCCCCGGCATCCGTGAGGTGATCGAAGCCGACCTGCGCCTGCTGGCACGCCTGGCCGAAATCGTGGAAGCGCGCCTGCCGGACCTGCAGCGGTATCGCCCGGCCGAAGTGGTGCAGCAGTTCCAGGTCTCGCTGCGCCGGGARCTGGATTTCGCCGCCGAATGCCGCAACGCCGAGCGCATCGCGCGCAACTTCGCCGGGCGCGAAGACATCCTGATCCCCAACGTGCATTGGCAGTGGACCTGCGAAAGCCTCAACGTGCAGGACTTCGTCGACGGCATCCCCGGCCGCGACCTGGCCGGCGTCGATGCGGCCGGGCTGGACCGCGTGCAGCTGGCCCGTCGCGGCGCGCACATCGTGCTCAAGATGGTGCTCGAAGACGGCTGTTTCCACGCCGATCCGCACCCGGGCAACATCATCTACCTGCGCGACGGCCGCATCGGCGTGATCGATTTCGGCATGGTCGGGGCGATCTCCGAGCAGCGCCGCTTCCAGGTCGCCCAGCTCCTGCATGGGCTGGTCAACCAGGAGCCGGAATCGGTGGCCGACGTGCTGCTCGATTGGGCGGGCGGGGTGGACGTGGATGAGTCGCGGCTGCAGCAGGACATCAGCACGTTCGTCGACCAGTACCGGGGCGTGCCGCTGAAAGACCTGCACATGGGCCTGATGCTGGGCAACATCACCACCTTGCTGCGCCAGTACTCGCTGACCCTGCCGGCCGACCTGGCCCTGATGATCAAGACCTTCCTGACTCTGGAAGGCATGGGCCGGCAGCTGGACCCGCAGTTCGACATGGCCAGCGCCGCGCGTCCGTACCTGGAGCGGGTGATGTGGCAGCGCTATGCGCCCGGCGCCGTGCTCAAGCGGGGCAAGCGCAGCCTGGTGGGGGTGATGGAGCTGCTCGGCGACCTGCCGCGCGACGTGCGTCGGCTGCTGCAGATGGCTCGGCGTGGTCGCCTCCAGCTCAAGGTCGAGACCACCGCGCTGCAGGGCTTCGGCGACCAGGTCAACCGCGCGGCCAACCGTCTGGTGATGGGCATCGTGACCGCCGCGCTAATTATCGGCTCCTCGATCGTCATGCACAGCGTAGGTGGCGTCTCCAGCCGCTGGCTGCTGGCGCTGGGCGTGGCGGGCTTCATCGGCGCCGGCTTCTGCGGCGTGTGGATCCTGTTTTCGATCTGGCGCAGCGGCAAAAACCCGTAGGGTTTTCGCCGCCGGGATCCGCAGGATCCCCGCAATGTGCCGCAAACGCGACCCAACCTCGTAGAGCCGACCGTTGGTCGGCTGCTCTACCCGGCCGGCCTCATGACCGCCGACCTTCCATCCGCCCGGCCTTCGGCACGCGCAACCCAACCCCGTAGAGCCGACCGTTGGTCGGCTGCCTTCTCCCGGCCGCCTCCTATGATCGCTACCCTTCGTCTGCCGCCCATGAGCGCCTGACCTATGGGGTTGCACGCGCTAAACCCCGGAGACAAGACCAAAACCGACACGCGAACGCACCGTCACGCATTGCCGCGCGTTCGCGCGGTCACCGACCAACGGTCGGTGGCTACACGAACTGCCGACGGCTTCGGTGGGGGGATGATCCTGCTGATTCCTGCTCTTCTTCCGTGGGCACTTGCGTGCCCACATCGTTAGTAGTAATACTACTAACCATGGAACTGACCGACACCCAGCAGGCGATCCTGCAGTTGATCGCCGAGCGTATCGAGACCGATGGCGCCCCGCCGTCGCAGACTGAAATCGCACGTGCCTTCGGCTTCAAGGGGGTACGCGCGGCGCAATACCACCTGGAAGCCCTGGAGCAGGCCGGGGCGATCCGTCGCATCCCCGGCCAGGCGCGTGGCATCCGGCTGGTGCAGGCACCGGCGCTGCAGGACGGCCTGCCGGGCTCGCTGTCGGTGCCCGCGCTGCCCGATCATGTGCTGCGCCTGCCGGTGCTGGGCCGGGTCGCGGCGGGTCTGCCGATCGGCGCAGACATCGGCTCGGACGATTTCGTGGTGCTCGACCGGGTGTTCTTCTCGCCGGCGCCGGACTACCTGCTCAAGGTGCAGGGCGATTCGATGATCGACGAAGGCATCTTCGACGGTGACCTGATCGGTGTGCACCGGACCCGTGACGCCCGCTCCGGACAGATCGTGGTGGCGCGCATCGATGACGAGATCACCGTCAAGCTGCTGAAGATGGGCAAGGACCGGATCCGCCTGCTGCCGCGCAATCCCGACTACAAGCCGATCGAAGTCCTGCCCGACCAGGACTTCGCGATCGAAGGCCTCTATTGCGGCCTGTTGCGGCCCAACCGCTGATCCTTCTACAACGCATTACCTGCACGGTCTTTTGTGGCGATTCTCTGGTTCCGCTGAGGTTGGTACGGATGTCCGATAATTTTTTTCCGAACGCCGGGCAGAATCTCAGCCTGTGCGATACGCCAGCCTTAAAGTGAACCCATGGCCAAGAAGACTTCCAAAGACAGCACCTCCACCGATACGACCTCTGCAAGGACCACTCCGATGGACGAGAACAAGAAGCGCGCCCTCACCGCCGCGCTGAGCCAGATCGAAAAGCAGTTCGGCAAGGGCGCCGTGATGCGCATGGGCGACCGTGTCGTCGAGGCGGTCGAGGTCATCCCGACCGGTTCGCTGATGCTGGACATCGCACTCGGCATCGGTGGCCTGCCCAAGGGGCGCGTCGTGGAAATCTATGGTCCGGAGTCCTCCGGCAAGACCACCCTGACCTTGCAGGCCATTGCCGAATGCCAGAAGAAGGGCGGCACCGCAGCCTTCATCGACGCCGAGCATGCCCTCGACCCGATCTACGCCGCCAAGCTGGGCGTGAACGTGGACGACCTGCTGCTGTCGCAGCCGGATACCGGTGAGCAGGCGCTGGAGATCGCCGACATGCTGGTGCGCTCCAGCTCGGTGGACATCGTGGTGGTCGACTCGGTCGCTGCGCTGACGCCCAAGGCGGAAATCGAAGGCGAAATGGGCGACCAGCTGCCGGGCCTGCAGGCCCGTCTGATGAGCCAGGCGCTGCGCAAGCTGACCGGCAACATCAAGCGCTCCAACACCTTGGTGGTGTTCATCAACCAGCTGCGCCACAAGATCGGCGTGATGATGCCGGGCCAGAGCCCGGAAGTGACCACCGGCGGCAACGCCCTGAAGTTCTACGCCTCGGTGCGCCTGGACATCCGCCGCATCGGCGCGATCAAGAAGGGCGATGAGATCATCGGCAACCAGACCAAGATCAAGGTCGTCAAGAACAAGCTGGCGCCTCCTTTCAAGCAGGTCATCACCGAGATCCTCTACGGCGAAGGCATCAGCCGCGAGGGCGAGCTGATCGACATGGGCGTGGAAGCCAAGCTGGTCGAGAAGGCCGGCGCCTGGTACAGCTACGGCGATGAACGTATCGGCCAGGGCAAGGACAACGCCCGCGGCTACCTGCGCGACAACCCGCAGATTGCCCAGCGCCTGGAAGCCGAGCTGCGCGAGAAGTTCCAGCCGGAAGAAGCCGCGCGTGAAGGCGGCGACGACGTCGAAGACGACGCCGAATGAGTTTCCTGCGGGGCAGGGCGGCGCCGTCAGTGACGCCAGCCCTGTCCCGCGGTTTCCGTATTCCCCCGACGGGGGGAGCGCCAAGGACGGCGCATTTGATTGAAGGTCGCCATGTCCGAGTCCGACGCCCCGGCCCCGCGCCGCAAACGCCGTGTCAGTGAGCAGACCCCCGTCCAGCGGGCGTTGGCCCTGCTGGTGCGCCGCGAGCATTCGCGCAAGGAGCTGACCCGCAAGCTGCAGGCGCGTGGCATCGAGAACGACGCCGCAGTGGCTGCGGTCGACAAGCTCAGCGAGGCCGGCTGGCAGGACGACACCCGCTTTGCCGAGAACCTGGTCCGCATTCGCGCCAACACCGGCTATGGCCCGATCCACATCCGCGCCGAACTGGGCACCCATGGGCTGGACAGCGACCAGATCGCCGTCGCCATGGACACCTTTGAAGGCGACTGGAACGAAAACGCGCGTGACCTGGTCTGCCGTCGCTTCGGCGAGGCCGGGCCGCAGGAGCTGGCGCAACGGCGCAAAGCCGCCGATCTGCTGGCCCGTCGCGGGTTCCCGGGGGACAGCATCCGCCTGGCGACCCGTTACGACCCGGAGGACTGAGCGCCCCGGGCCTGATACCCTTTGTGGTTTCGGCGGTCCTGCTGTTGACACCCGGCCATTGGGGCTGCGTGCCATGGACTGACCGGCCCGCATGAAGCCAGCCCCCCATGAACGCATCCGTCAATTTCACTACCTCCCAGATCCGCAGCGATTTCCTTGAGTTCTTCAAGGGCAAGGGCCACACGATCGTGCCGTCGGCACCACTGGTGCCGGGCAATGATCCGACCCTGCTGTTCACCAACTCCGGCATGGTTCAGTTCAAGGACGTGTTCCTTGGCGCCGAAAAGCGCAGCTACGTGCGCGCCGCCGACGTCCAGCGCTGCCTGCGTGCCGGTGGCAAGCACAACGACCTGGATCAGGTCGGTTACACCGCGCGCCATCACACCTTCTTTGAAATGCTGGGCAACTGGTCGTTCGGCGATTACTTCAAGAAGGATGCCATCGCCTGGGCCTGGGAGCTGCTGACCCAGGTCTGGAAGCTGCCGGCCGACCGGCTGCTGGTCACGGTCTACCAGACCGATGACGAGGCCTACGCGCTGTGGCGCGACATGGTCGGCATTCCGGAAGACCGGATCGTGCGCATCGGTGACAACAAGGGCGCACCGTTCGCCTCGGACAACTTCTGGCAGATGGCCGAAACCGGCCCGTGCGGTCCGTGCACCGAGATCTTCTACGACCACGGCGACCACATCGCCGGTGGCCCGCCGGGCTCGCCGGACGAGGATGGCGACCGCTTCATCGAAATCTGGAACCTGGTGTTCATGCAGTTCGACCGCCAGCCCGACGGCACCCTCGTGCCGCTGCCGGCGCCGTGCGTGGACACCGGCATGGGCCTGGAGCGACTGGCCGCGATCCTGCAGCACGTACACACCAACTATGAAATCGACCTGTTCCAGGCGCTGATCCGCAAGGCCAGCGAACTGACCGGCATGGCCGACCTGGAAAACAAGTCGCTGCGCGTGATCGCCGATCACATCCGCGCCTGTTCGTTCCTGATCGTCGATGGCGTGCTGCCGTCCAACGAAGGCCGTGGCTACGTGCTGCGCCGGATCATCCGCCGCGCGCTGCGCCATGGCTGGATGCTGGGCGTGCGCCAGCCGTTCTTCAGCAAGCTGGTGCCGACCCTGGTCGAGCAGATGGGCGTGGCCTATCCGGAACTGCCGGCGCAGGCCGACACCGTGGTGCGCGCGCTGCAGGCCGAGGAAGAGCGTTTCGCAGAAACCCTCGACTCGGGCATGAAGATCTTCGACGACGTGGCCGCCAAGGTCACCGACGGCGTGATCCCCGGCGTGGACGCGTTCCGCCTGTATGACACCTACGGTTTCCCGGTCGACCTCACCGCTGACATCGCGCGCGAGCGCGACATGCGCGTGGACATGGACGGCTTCAACGCCGCCATGGACAACCAGCGCGAGACCGCGCGCGCAGCGGGCAAGTTCGGCGGCGGCGTAACCCTGTCCGCCGATCTGGTGGCCACGCTCAAGCCGACCGTGTTCCTCGGCTACGACCGCCTGCAGGCCGACGGCCTGACCGTGGTGGCCGTGCTCAAGGACGGTCGTCCGGTCACGTCCGCCCAGGCTGGCGATGAGGTGATCGTGATCACCGACCAGACCCCGTTCTACGCCGAATCCGGCGGCCAGGTCGGTGACACCGGCGCGCTCAGCGGCGCGGGCCTGCAGGTGCAGGTCAGCGATACGCAGAAGTTCGCCGGCCAGTTCCATGGCCACGTCGGCAAGATCACGTCAGGCAGCCTGAAGGTCGGCGATACGCTTGCCGGGCAGGTCGACGTCCAGCGCCGCGGCGCGACCATCCTCAACCACTCCGCCACCCACCTGCTGCACGCCGCCCTGCGCGAGGTGCTGGGCACCCACGTGCAGCAGAAGGGCTCGCTGGTGGCGCCGGACCGCCTGCGCTTCGACTTCGCGCACTTCGCCCCGATCAGCGCCGAGGACCTGGCGGTCGTCGAGCGCAAGGTCAACGCGCAGGTGCGGGCCAACAATGCCGTCGAAGTGCACAACATGGCCATGCAGGAAGCGCTGGACTTCGGCGCGATGGCGCTGTTCGGCGAGAAGTATGGCGAGAACGTGCGCGTGCTGAAGATGGGCGATTACTCCACCGAACTGTGCGGCGGCACCCACGTGGGCCGCACCGGTGACATCGGCCTGTTCAAGATCACCTCCGAAGGCGGCGTGTCCTCGGGCGTGCGCCGCATTGAAGCGGTGACCGGGCAGGGCGCGCTGGATTACGTGGCCCACGAAGAGGCCGTGCTTGGCGAAGCGGCGTCGCTGCTCGGCGGCAACGCCGGCGACGTGGTCGACAAGATCCGCCAGCTCGGTGAGCGCCAGAAGAAGCTGGAACGCGAACTGGACGCATTGAAGGCCAAGCAGGCCGCGGGCGCCACCGCCGATCTCGGCGCGTCGGCGGTCGAGGTCAACGGCATCAAGATCCTGGCCGCGCGCCTGGAAGGCTTCGATGCCAAGGCGCTTCGTGACGCAATCGACCGTCTCAAGCAGCAGCTGGGCGACTCGGTGATCGTGCTGGCCGGAACCCAGGACGGCAAGGCAGCCTTGGTCGCCGGCGTGAACGGCAGTGCAATGGGCAAGGTCAAGGCCGGGGAACTGTTGTCGCACATCGCCAGTCAGACCGGGGGCAAGGGCGGCGGCCGCCCGGATCTCGCCCAGGGTGGTGGCGAGGACGGGCCCGCCCTTGCTTCTGCCCTCGCCGCCGTCGTCGACTGGGTCACCCCGCGTATCTGAACATCCTGAAGCCTCCTGCTCCTTGAAGGGTTGGGAGGCCTGACGGTACTATGGCTAATACTTTCCCCCTTTGTCGTGGGGCGCTCCTTGGCTGGGCGCCAAGCCGGTGGGGAAAACACCACCGGTTCCCTGGAGACTTGCAAAAATGTTGATCTTGACTCGCCGTGTAGGCGAAACCCTGATGATCGGTGACTCGGTCAGCGTGACCGTGCTCGGCGTCAAGGGCAACCAGGTGCGTATTGGCATCACCGCTCCGAAGGACGTGGCCGTGCACCGGGAAGAGATTTACCAGCGGATCCAGCGCGGCGACGAGCCGAATGCATCCGGAAGTGAAAATTCTTCGGATTAAGGCTTTACCTTCGGGTGCGAAAAAAGTTATTCTTCGCGCCCCCGCTGAGATGAAACAGCGCAGCGGCGGATCAAGAACACTGGAGCGGTGCCCGAGTGGCTGAAGGGGCTCCCCTGCTAAGGGAGTATAGGGCTTAAAACTCTATCGAGGGTTCGAATCCCTCCCGCTCCGCCAGATGTAAAGAAAGCCCCTGAGCGCAAGCTCAGGGGCTTTTTCTTGGTTCATCGTGGAATACCGGGGAAGGCGGCGCGGATCTTCAGGAAGAAGTACTCCTGATCCCGATAGCCGTAGGCCCGGCGTTTGATGACCTTGATGGTGTTGTTGATGCCTTCGACGATGCTGGTGTTGAGCTGGTGTCGGCAGCGAGACAGGATCCCGTGCAGATAGGCTTTGAGCCGTTGTGCGAACAAGGCCAGTGCAGCGATTCCGCTGCTCTGAGCTTGTTCCAGCCAGCGGTCCCACGCCTGCTGGGCCCAGCCAGGGCGGCGGTAGAACCACAAACGCTTCAGCTCATCGCGCATGAGATAGGCGGTGAGCAGCGGCTGGTTGGCTTCAAGTAGCTCGCTCAGTTGCACGGTTTGCCGCCGATCAAGGTTCTCCTGGTTGCGCAGAAGCAGCCAGCGACTGGACTTGATCACCCGACGGGCTGGTTTGTCGTGCCGCAGCTTGTTGGCCTGGTCGACACGAACCCGGTCGACCACTTCACGGCCATATTTGGCCACCACATGAAACAAGTCGTAGACGATCTCGGCGTTGGGACAGTTGGCCCGAATCTCCAGCTCATAGGCAGTCGTCATGTCGATCGCTACAGCTCGGATCTGCTCGGCGATACCCGTGGGAAGCTGCTTGAAGAAGGACGCGACAGTGTCGCGGGAGCGGCCATTGCCGAGCCACAACACCTGACGACTGATCGGATCGACAACGACGGTGGCGTAGCGATGGCCTTTGTGCAGCGCAAACTCGTCCATCGCCAGATAGTGAATCTGACTCCAGTCCGGCTCTCGAACCGTCTGGCGCAACAGGGCTTTATCCAGTGCTTTGACCGTGTGCCACCCGAGCTGGAAGAAGCGGGAGACCGCCAGGATGTTGCTGGAAGCAAGCAACTGGTTGACTGCCTCAGCCAGCCGGTCCGTAACCCGCTGATAGCGACCCAGCCAGCTCAGCTTCTCCAGCCGCGGACCACCACACTGATCGCACCAGACCCGCCGCCGGGGAACCACCAAAGCAACACGAAACGCCATCATCGGCAGATCCCGTACCCGGCGCACTGTCGTCTCGTGCACCTGCCTGCAGCGGCCGCCGCAGTGCTCGCAGTACATCATCCGTGCCGATGGCTTGAGGTGGATCGTGACAGTCCGACTACCATCCTCAGGCCATGCCACCCGCTCCACCCGATAGCCCTCCCAGCCACCAAGCTTCTCAATCGTTTTCCGGTCCAGCATGGCCTCACCCTTGAGCCGGCAAATCAGGCCTCAAGGGTATCGCTGATCAGACAAGACTCCACGGTAACCCGCGAAGAACCTTTTTCTTTGGCTGTTTGCCGGCCGATTCTGCCTGCGTGCGCCTGGCGACCCGTAGTGCGCGGACCGTCTCGCAGCACCACCGCAGGCCGGTCACCTGCCAGGTGTCGCAATCGCGCCAGTGGCGTAGAATGCCGCTGCCGCCGCGGCGATGCACTGCTCGCCCGGCACTCCCTTTACCTCGAGCCGCCGCCAGAGGATTTTCTTTCCTTTCTGGAGGCGTTGCCGTGTCCGTTGCTCCGATTCGTGTTGCCCAGGCCCTTGCGGGTCGCCGTCGTGCCGATCGTTCGTCGCTGCCGCAGATGTCCCCGCTGAGCCAGGCGATGGCCGGCGTGCTGGGTTTGGCCCTGTTTGCCGCCGCTGCACAGGCCGAAGAGGCGCCGGCGCCACCGAAGCAGGATGCCGCGCAGACCCTGCAGACGGTGCAGGTCACCGCCAACCAGCTGGGTACCGTCACCGAAGGCAGTGATTCCTACACGCCCGGCACGATCGCCACCGCCACCCGGCTGGTGCTGAGTCCGCGCCAGACACCGCAGTCGATCAGCGTGATCACGCGGCAGGAAATGAACGACTTCGGCCTCAACGGCATCGACGATGTCATGAAGGTCACCCCCGGCATCAGCATCGTCACTTACGACAGCGAACGCACCGAGTACTACGCGCGCGGCT
This sequence comes from Stenotrophomonas sp. P5_A9, assembly GCF_056400525.1. Lineage (NCBI taxonomy): Bacteria > Pseudomonadati > Pseudomonadota > Gammaproteobacteria > Lysobacterales > Lysobacteraceae > Stenotrophomonas > Stenotrophomonas sp. P5_A9. The sequence goes on along the minus strand of NZ_JBFULC010000004.1, from coordinate 57,375 downwards.
TTGCCGTGCAGAACTTCCAGTACGACGGCATTCCGATGGCGCGCGACTCGGCGTACTCGGCGGGCAATACGCTCAGCGACATGGCCATCTACGATCGCGTCGAAGTGCTCAAGGGCGCTACTGGCCTGCTGACCGGCATGGGCGATCCGGGCGCGACCATCAACCTGGTGCGCAAGAAGCCCACCCGCGAACTGGCCGGCAGTGCCACGCTGGGCGCCGGCGCATGGGACAGCTATCGCGCCGAGTTCGATGTCGGCGGGCCGCTGACCGAGAGCGGGCGCGTGCGCGGTCGTGCGGTTGCCGCTTACCAGGACAAGCACTCCAACGTCGACCACTACCAGCGCACCAACCAGGTGYTCTACGGCATCCTCGAGGCCGACCTCACCGACAACACGCTGCTCACCGTCGGCGCCGACTACCAGGACAGCGATCCGCAGGGCTCCAGCTGGGGTGGCATTCCGCTGCTGGACAGCCAGGGCAACTTCAACAACATGCCGCGTTCGTTCAACAACGGGGCGCGCTGGAGCAGCTGGGCGCAGTACAGCCGCACCGCCTTCGCCACGCTCGAACACACCTTTGGCAACGACTGGGTGGCCAAGCTGCAGCTCAACCACCAGGTCAACGGCTACGACGCCCCGCTGGGCGCGGCGGCCGGTGGCAATCCCGACCCGGTGACCGGCGCGGGCGTGAGCATGTGGGTGGGCAAGTACGTCGGCGAGACCACCAGCAACGCGGCTGATCTGTATGTGAGCGGCAAGTTCGAGTGGTTCGGGCGCGAGCACGAGCTGGTGGTCGGTGGCAGCGTGTCGCGCAAGCACTGGATCAACAACGGTTACTCGCCGCAGCCGGGCTACGCGACCGCTGTGGCCGACTACTACGCCTGGACCGGGGATGTGCCCGAGCCGGACTGGCAGTGGGGTTACGGCGATGACCAGATCACCCGCGAGAGCGGTGCCTACGTGGTGGGTCGCTTCGACCTGGCCGATCCGCTCAAGCTGATCGTCGGCAGCCGCATCGCCAACTATAAATCGCCGGACACCGACGAAAGTGGCGTGATCGTGCCGTACGCGGGCCTGGTTTATGACCTCAACCGCAACTTCTCGGTGTTCGCCAGCTACAGCACCATCTTCAAGCCGCAGGGCAACCAGGATGAGCAGGGCAGGGTGCTCGACCCGCTGGAAGGGCGCAGCTACGAAGCGGGCCTGAAGGCGGAGTTCTTCGACGGCCGCTTCAACGCCAGCGCAGCGGTGTTCCAGCTGGACCAGGACAACTTCGCCGAACCCACCGGCGGGCTCACTCCGAGCGGCGGGATCGCCTATCGCGGGTTGATGGGCGTGCGCACCAAGGGCTACGAGCTGGAGATGTCCGGCCAGGTCGCGCCGGGCTGGCAGGTGCAGGGCGGTTACGCGCACAAGATCGCACGCCAGCAGTCCACCAAGGTCTCCACGCTGGAGCCGGAAGACCAGTTCAGCCTGCACACCAGCTATCGCCTGACCGGGCCGATGCAGGGTTGGAGCGTGGGGGGCGGGGCGCGCTGGCAGGGGACCACGTTCGGCACGATCACCAACCCGGCCGACGGCCAGAGCCAGGTCCATCGCACCGAGCCGTATTGGCTGCTGGATGCGATGGCGCGCTACCAGTTCAACGACCAGTTGTCGGCCACGCTCAACGTCAACAACCTGCTCGACAAGCACTACTACACGATCTTCAGCTGGTACAGCACCTACACCTGGGGCGAGCCGCGCAACGTGCGGCTGACGGTGACGTACAAATTCTAAGGTAGTGGTATCGGCACCCCGGCCGGTCCAGGCCGGGGTGCTTTAGCGCGCCTGCTCGCGGTCGGGTGTCGCGCGCCCTGCGCCTGCAATCGGTAAGTGGGTTCCAGATCGCGTCAAGGCGACGCCACGACAAGGGGAATTCCTACTTCAGGCGAAATGCGTCCTCTGTAGCTTCAGGCTTCCGCGCAAAGGCGGAAGCAAGCGCGACATTGCGTCCGCCTGCAGCTCAACGGAGGCCCTGATGAAGGAATCGAACGCACTGAAGTTGGTGATAGCAAGTCTGCTGGCGGCCAGGGCGGCGGGGATGATTCCGGCCGCAGGTGCCGGGGGATACTGCAGCATCCAGACCGGTTGTCAGGTCATTGGATACCGCCCGCCCGGCGGCGGGTTTGGAGGAGGAGGATCATGGGGATCCGGCGATGGATCATCCGATCCCAAGCACGATAATCAGCGGATCGAATGGTGCCAGGACTTTCCCGCAATGGTCTGGGAGGGCGCAGGTTGCGACGTCCACAATCCGCCGCCGCTGCAGGTCAACGGTTGCGGTGCTGCAGGTGGTCCTGGTGTGCCCGATTACCTTATAGCTTCCCCTGCGTTGCAGCCGGGCGCGGCGTATTTCGGATACGTCTTCCGTCAGGCTTGCGACGTGCATGACATGTGTTACGGCACGGCAGGATCGGACAAGCACCAATGCGACGAAAGGCTGCGTGACGACATGATCGCGCAAGCCCAGCAAAGTATGGGCGATTCTGCCTTTGTGGCGTTCGGCGTGTTCGTCGTCGGACAGGCCACCGCATACGCCAAATTCCTGCAGTGGGAGTGGGTTGAGCCGTGGACGTCCCTGCCTGCATTCATCAAGGCGCAGGAAGAAGCCTTCTGTCGGCAGGACAGCGGCATCTTCAAGGGATTGTGTGGATGACGCTCCGGGTTGCCAATTTAAAAGGAAAGAGGGCGGCGTCGATGGGTGCGGTTGTCGTTCTCGGCATCGCCGGTCTTGGTTGCTGGCAGTGGTTGTCCACACGGGATGGAACGGAAGCTGAGCTCGCGACCCAATTCGAATCCTTGAATGATTATGCGCAAGCGGACCGTCGTTTTCGCGAGGAGAGGTCTGGCATAAGGGACCCCAAGACGGCCAGCAACGTGGTCGCCAGACAGACAAGCGTGCAGGACCTTTTCGCGAGAGACCCGCGCCTGCTGGCGTTGTCTGCCGATGAGGCGGCGTGGCTGGATCGGCACTATTATCCAACGCGGAAGGACCTGGAAAGCCTGGCGTCGCTGGACACCAAGGCGCTGCGGGGAACTCGGGATCCTCGCCTGGCCACGCTGCACGGGTTGGCATTGGTTGAGCGGAAGCAGCTCTCAAGCGCGACGGCGGTCCTGATGGGTGCAGCCGCCATGGGCTCGATCTACGCGAGTGAAGAGGCGGCGGTAGCCGAGCGCATGCTGGTGCAGGAGCGGCTCGGCGTTGGTAAGCCGGACCTCGACGCGGTGTATCGCGCTCGTCTCGAGGTTGCAAGGATCCTTGGTGATCACACGGTCCAGTTTCTCATTGACCGGGACATTGCCGAGTTCGATATGTCCGCGCGAGGTGCAGATGTGCAACGGCACACGACAGAATTTCTTCGACACCTGGGTGACGACGCCCAGCTTCGTGGAATTCCTGCACCAGGCCTCGATGCACGTCCAAATGGGGCTCAGTGGTCGGACCTTTACCAGCTGCATCGCGCTGGAGGCGGTGCAGATGTGATCACAGTTTATGAGCGCAAGTAGCGTGAACGCGTGTTTTCGTTGTTCCGATGCCTGGATTGATGGCGCTTTTGCACAGCTTCTGGATTGGGAGCCGAAGGCCCAGCCCAGGACGTTTGACGCGCGTGCGCAGCCATGGATGGCTGCCTTCCTCGTGCACGACAGCTTCAATGGTGTCGATGACTATCTGGAAAACGTGGCCCGGTTTCGGCGATTGGCTGCAAGCGGTCGATTGGGGCGCAGTCTCGAGGCGACGCACCGGGCGGCGAGTTTCCGGGAATTGAAAAAATCGCTGGAGGCACTTACAGGGCTGTCAGCGTTTGCCCACCTGGGCGGCATGCGAATCAACACGGCCAATCCGTTCAGTCGAGGATTTTTGCCGCCCCACCCGAACCAGGCCCAGCGCGCCATGCGGTGCTTGATTGAGCGGCGACGGGAGCTGAGCGCGACGGGGCGCCTTTCGATAGGAGGGGCCCTGGCGTCGTACATTGTCTTTTTGACGATCCACTTGCTTAGCGACGGCAACGGACGTTCAGCGCGCATGATGTTTGCTGCGGATTGTCTAGCAACCGTGCCTGAGATATCCGCACAGAGGATCATGGGTTTGGTGATGTTGCACCAGCAGCGAGGCACGTCCTTTCACCTCGCTGTTGCGTGCGCCAGGGCAGGAGATATGTCCATGATCGCGACATGCTTCGAGTGCGCAGTCGTAGACTCGGGTCCATTGCTCGAGCAGCTGGCGATCGCACTGGCATGGGAGGAGGGAGGCACTGCAGGCCAATTGCCCCCGCACCCCATCAGAGAGCTTCATCGCATGATCGAGATGAGACTCGGCTTCTCTCCCAGCGCCGAAGCGGGCGGCAGGCACGCCGCGCCCCGAGCAGCTCGGGACGCGTAAGGTGGGGCCTTACAGCGGCAGATCGAAGACGATCACTTCGGCGTCGCTGGCGTTCTCCAGCGTCACCTGGGCCTCGTCGCGGATCTGCAGCGCATCGCCGGTGTCCAGGGTGATGCCGTTGACCTGTACCTGTCCGCGGGCAACCTGCACATAGGCGCCGCGGCGCGGGGCCAGCGGCAACTGCACGCGTTCACTGCCCTCGAGAAGGGTGGCGTAGAGGTTCACGTCCTGATGGATCAGCAGCGAGCCGTCGCGACCATCCTTCGAGGCGATCAGCCGCAGCTGTCCACGCTTGGTCTCCGGCGCGAAGTGGGTTTCCTGGTAGCTGGGGGTGATGTTCTCCTGGTCGGGGAACAGCCAGATCTGCAGGAAGTGCACCGGTTCGTCCGCCGAGTGGTTGAACTCGCTGTGGCTGACGCCGCTGCCGGCGCTCATGCGCTGCACATCGCCGTAGCGCAGCACCGAGCCAGTGCCCATCGAGTCCTTGTGCTCCAGTGCGCCGCCCAGCACGTAGGAAATGATCTCCATGTTGGCGTGGCTGTGGGTACCGAAGCCTTGGCCGCCCTGAACGCGGTCTTCGTTGATCACCCGCAGTGGACCGACGCTGACATAGCGCGGGTCGTGGTAGCCGGCAAAGGAGAAGGTGTGGTGGGAGGACAGCCAGCCGTGATCGGCGTGGCCACGGCTGTTGCTCTTGCGGACCTGCAGCATGGGATGCTCCTTGTTCGACAGTTTCGATGATGGTCGGGGTGGCGTTTGCCGCTGCCCTTTCCTGTTGGCGCCAGTATCCGCTTGCACCTCGGGTTTGAAAAACGGATAGTTTCGTAAGCCATCATCGAAAAATTCGAATGCTCAAGCTCAGCCTCGACGCCCTGCAGATCCTTGATGCCATCGACCGACGCGGCTCGTTCGCGGCGGCCGGCAAGGCGCTGCACAAGGTGCCTTCGACCATTTCCTACACCGTGTCCAAGCTCGAGCAGGACCTGGGCGTGCAACTGTTCGACCGCATCGGGCCGCGCGCCCAGCTGACCGCGGCCGGGCAGGCGCTGCTGGAAGAGGGGCGGCACCTGCTGCGGGCGGCCCGCGAGCTGGAGATGCGGGTGCGCCGGGTAGCGTCGGGCTGGGAGGCGGAGCTGACCATCGCGGTCGATTCGATGTTCCCCCCGTCGCTGCTGGCTGAGGACGTGCGCGCGTTCAATGCGGTGGCCGAGCAGACCCGGGTGCGGCTGCTGTGCGAGTCGTTGTCCGGCACCTGGGAGGCGCTGCTGGACCGGCGTGCGGACCTGCTGGTGGGGGCGGCAGGCGAAGGGCCCAGTGGTGGTGGCTATGTGGTCGAGCCGATGGGCGTGGTGGAATTCGTGTTCGCGGTGGCGCCTTCGCATCCGCTGGCCGCGGTCGCCGGTCCCCTGGACCGCGAGCAGCTGGCCGCGCATTGCGCGATCGCGGTGGCTGATTCGGCGCGTCGGCTGCTGCCGCGCACCGTCGGCCTGCTGATGGGGCAGGAAACGGTGACCGTGCCGGACATGGTCAGCAAGTTCCGTCTGCAGTGCGCCGGGCTGGGCTTTGGCTTCCTGCCCGCGCCGTACGTGCGGCACGCGGTGGCGCAGGGCCGGTTGGTGATCAAGCCGGTTGAGGAACCCAAGCCGGACGAGACGTTCTGGCTGGCCTGGCGGCCGGGTGAGGAGGGGGCCGCGCTGCGCTGGTGGCGTACGCGGATGCAGGGGCCGCAGGTGATGGCGGGCTGGTGGCCGACGATGGAGGCGTGGCTGGGGTGAGTGCGGCGCCGCCGGCGACTCCAGGCATCGGCGTCCGCAACGGTCGCGCCCTTCAAGCTGAATCATTGCCGCCGTGTCATCGGATGGTCATACGGATGCGATAGAGCGCCGACCGCGCGATCCGTAACCTGCCTGACTCAATCGGATTCCCCCTGTATCCCCATGAAGCGCCTGCTGCTGTTGTTGCTGGCCGGGGCCGGCCTGTGGCTGGCCGCCTGCTCCCCGCTGACCTCCACCTCCCGCTCGACCTCGCTCAGCGATCGCCTGGTCGCGCCGGGCGGGGTGTCCACGTTGCTGGACATCCCGCGCATCGCCGAGGCCGTGGACAGCGTGCCCAACCGGCACGGCCGGGTGACCGGGCGTGCCGGTGTGCCGATCTTCTGGCGGGCCTTCGACCCGGGCCAGTACGGGTTGCGCTACGCCTATCTGGCCCAGCAGCACGACAACGGCGAGCCGCTGCGCACCGGCCTGGCGCTGGACCTGCCGCATCCGTTCCAGCCGCAGGCACCGCGCGGCACGGTGGTGCTGCTGCACGGCTGGATGATGAACGGCGATGCGATGCTGCCGTGGTCATTGCAGCTGGCCCAGTCCGGCTACCGTGTGGTCACCATCGACCTGCGCAACCACGGGCATTCGGGTGCCGGACCGTCGGGGTATGGCACGTTCGAATCCGATGACGTCATCGATGTGATCAATGCGCTGCAGGCGCGGCATGAGGTGGTTGGGCCGCTGTATCTGTTCGGCGTGTCCTACGGCGCGGCCACTGCGTTGTTCACTGCCGACAAGCTGGGCGACCGGGTTGCCGGGGTGGTGGCGATGGAGTCCTTCGCCAACGCCGGCGATGCCATCCGCAGCATGATTCCGCACCTGATGTCATTGCAGCCCAGGGGCTGGAAGGCGCAGGCGATGGCCGCCTACGGGCGCTGGCGCTACGGCAGCCAGGACATCAACCAGGTGATCGCCGCGGCCAGCCAGCGCCTGGACCTGGACCTGGACCGCGTGGATGTCGCGCGCGCGCTGGCCGATACGCGCGCCTGTGTGCTGTTGCTGCACGGCCAGGACGACCAGCATGTGCAGGTGAGCCAGGGGCGTCGRCTGGCGGCGGCCAGTCCGCGCGTGCATTACATCGAGATGCGCGGCGAAGACCACATCACCTTGCCGTTGCGAGTGGACCTGCTGGGCGGGGTGGTGGACGACTGGCTGGCGCAGGAAGGCCGTGCCGGGGCCCAGTGCGCGTCGCCGGCGTTGCCGGAGGAGGCCGATCGAATGGCAATGGCGCAGGTAGCGGCCACGCCGCGCGGATGATGCGTCGTTCCGTAGACGGGTAGTGCCGGCCGCTGGCCGGCTCCAGGCGGTCTTCCCGAGTGCATCGCGCTGTGTCCTCGCTCGGGTCTGTCGCGAGCGTATGGGCCCCGTAGCGGCCRGTRCGCCCCTGGCGCAAATGTCCCCCGGCCGCGTGGCGGCCTCCTCCTTGATTTTGCCCAGGGGCGTACCGGCCGCTACGGGACTCGGCTTGCGGTAAGCAGTTAAAAGCCAGGCATTTCTGAAGTGGGTCGGTGGGTCGGGCGTTGGGCCCCATGCCCTTTCCGGCGAATGTCCCCCGGCGTCGGCCTGCGGCCGCCACCTCCTCCTTTATTTCGCCTCCAAGGGCATGCGGGCCCAGCGCCCGACCCACCGACTCGCCGACCCGCTGCGTGGGAAAAGATCCAGAGCGCGCTTCGTGCTTGCCCCGCATGGGAGCGGAGAACCAAAAAAAACAGCAGCCGATGGCTGCTGTCTTCGTCTATGCAATGGTGCGCCCGGAGAGATTCGAACTCCCGACCGCCTGGTTCGTAGCCAGGTACTCTATCCAACTGAGCTACGGGCGCATTTGCATTGTCTGGTTGTCTTTCCTGCCGCGCGTGTTGCYACGTTCGACGGGAGGGCAGGGCGGGCCTGCCGTGCGATGTAATGGTGCGCCCGGAGAGATTCGAACTCCCGACCGCCTGGTTCGTAGCCAGGTACTCTATCCAACTGAGCTACGGGCGCGTCAACAGGAGCGGAATTATGCGGATGCACGTCGCATTCGTCAACGCTTTTGTGAAGGTCTTCATTCAAATGAATGAAAAAGCAGCGCTGCCACGGCCGTCGGGGATTTCATCCAGGCGAAGTGATCGGCACGCGCGCCAAGGGCTGCGGGTGACACCACGCTGAGCGTGGCGTCCACCTGCGGCATCTTGGCCAGCAGGCCCTGCATGGAGGAGGGCGGGGCCAGCCAGTCGTGTTCCATCACCACGGCGGTGGCGTGCGCGCGCACGCCGCGCAGACCGGCTTCAAGATCGTCGCCGATGCCCACCCCGGCATAGCGGTTGTTCAGTCCCACCTTGGCCCAGTCGGCGATCAGGCCACGCGCTTCGGTGCCGCCGAAGCCGAGCCGGCGACCGTGCAGCACGCCCTGGCGCTGCGCCAGCCACGGCAGGAACCGGTAGATCAGGGGCAGGGTCCAGCCGCGCGGCGCCGGGAAGGTGCGCCAGTACGGCGTGCCGCTGGCGACCAGCCACAGGCGCTGGAAGACAGCGGGGTGCAGGCCGGCGAAACAGCAGGCCAGCTGTCCGCCGAGGCTGTGGCCACCGATGATGCGTTCGACAGACGCACCGGCATCCAGCTGCGCCAGGCTGGCGGGCAGGTCCAGCGCCAGGATCTCGCGATAGCCCCAATCTTGTGTGTGCGACGGGCGCAGGCTGCTGCTGCCGTTGCCCCGCCATTCGTGCAGGTACACCGCCACGCCGTGTGCGGCCAGCGCGTCGGCCAGTGGCAGGTAGTGGCGCGCGGCCACCCCCAGTGCCGGTAACCAGAGCAGTCGCGCGCGCGGCTGTGCCGGCACCCGCGCCAGCAGCGCGAAGCGATGGCCGTCGGCGGCGACCACCGGAAGTGCCTGTGCGTCGATCATGCCGGGCGTGCTGCGCCGAAGTGGTCGATCACCAGCACCTCGCTGCGGCCGGGGTAGTAACCGCCCTGCAGGCCACGCGCGACGTAGTCGATCGCCGCTTCGCAGGCGTTGGGCAGCGACAGGCCCTGGCACAGCTGCGCGGCGATCGCCGAGGCCAGCGTGCAGCCGGTGCCGTGCGCATCCACTGGCAGCCGGGTATGGATGAACTCTTCGCGGGTGACGCCGTCGAAGTAACGATCGATCACGCGGCTGCCTTCGTCCAGATGGCCGCCCTTGAGCAGCACCGCGCCGGCGCCCAGTTCAAGCAACGCGTCGGCGGCATCTTCGGCATCCTCGGCGGTGATGATGCGACGGCCGAGCAGCAGTTCGGCTTCGGGTGTGTTGGGCGTCAGCAGCGTGGCCAGCGGGATCAGGCGCGTGCGCATCGCCTCCACTGCGCTGGCTTCGAGCAGCCTGGCGCCGCTGGTGGCGACCATCACCGGATCCAGCACCACGTGCGGTGGGCGGTGCTTTTCCAGCGCGTCGGCGACCAGGCCGATCACCTCGGCATTGGCCAGCATGCCCAGCTTCACCGCATGGATATCGAAATCGGCGAAGCAGGCATCGATCTGCGCCTGCAGGAAGTCCAGGGGCGGCACATGCACGGCGGTGACGCCGCGGGTGTTCTGTGCGGTCAGGGCGGCGATCGCCGACAGGCCATGCACGCGGTGCGCGGCGAAGGCCTTGAGATCGGCCTGGATGCCTGCGCCGCCGCCGGAATCGGAGCCGGCGATGGTCAGGGCGGAGACGGGGCTGGAAGCGGGGCTCATGCGGCGATTGTGCAGTGTTTGCCACCGGCGCGCTTCACGGGCGGCGCAGCCACGCCCATGGCCGGTACAGCACGTAGCCCAGGCCGGTGCAGCCGGTCAGCAGTGCCGGGGCGAGCAGGGCGTCGTAGCCGACGCGCAGGAACAGCCACGCACCGATCACACCGCCAGCAAGGAAACCGCTGACGATCAATCCGCTCAGGGTCAGGCGCCGGATCGGCAGCGGCAGGCCACGCAGCAGGTGGCCCAGGCCGATGCCCAGGTCGGTGAACATGCCGCTGAGGTGGGTGGTGCGCACCACCGCGCCGCTGAAGGTGGTGGCCATGGCGTTCTGCAGGCCGCAGGCCATCGCGGCGGCCAGCGCGCCCCAGATCTGCTGCTGCTTGAACAGCGGGATGGACGCCAGCAGCAACAGCGATTCCAGCGTGAGCACCACGCCGTAGCGACGGCCCAGCTGCAGCGCGCTGTCCTGCACGATCATGCCGCTGAGCATGGCGCCCAGGCAGAACGCGATCAGCAGGGCCCACAGGTGCCCGACCACGCGCCAGTCACCCTGCGCCAGGGCCATGCCAAGCTGGCTGGTGGTGCCGGTCATGTGGCTGACGGCCTGGTGTTCGAAGCCCAGGAAGCCGACCACGTTGACCATGCCGGCCACGCACGACAACGCGATCGCGCCGATCCACACCCAGGTGGGCAGCCGGATGCTCATCCGGCGTTCGCGGGAAGGTTCACGACACGATCAACGCATGCTCAACGGCCCGCGGGCGGGCCGTTGAACTGCACCTCGGAGAAGCTGCCGCTGGACGGGTCGAACACCGCACCCCAGAACTGCGCGCCGCCGTCGCAGACCCGGATGGCCTCGCGGGCCGGATCGATGTCGGCAGCGTCGGGCAGGTGGAACGCGTTGAGATAGATGAGCTTGCGCCCGTCCATTTCGATGCCGACGTACTGGCGGTCGAAATCGGCGGCCTTGGGCACCTGCGCGTCGAGCGACGGAAGCTGGGCTTCGAGCTGTTCGACCTCCTTGCGGCTGGGCGCCCAGTAACCGGTGACCCGCCCGGCCTCGCGGCCGGGACTGTCGCGCGAGCAGGTGTCCAGGACCTGGGCGGCGACGATCGGTCGCGTCACCACCCAGGACTGGCCGGTCTTGACCGTGGTCGGGACGCTGGCGCCCGGTCGTGTATTGGCAGGCGTGCAGGCGGCCGCCAGCGCGGCGAGCGCCAGCGGCAGGACGGCACGGGACAGGGAATGGTTCACAACACCTCCGAGGCGTAATCGGCCAGGCGCGAACGCTCGCCACGGCGCAGCGTGACGTGCGCGCTGTGCGGCCAGTTCTTGAAGCGGTCCACCGCGTAGGTCAGGCCCGAGGTGGTCTCGGTCAGGTACGGGGTGTCGATCTGTTCGACGTTGCCCAGGCAGACGATCTTGGTGCCGGGACCGGCACGGGTGATCAGGGTCTTCATCTGCTTGGGGGTGAGGTTCTGTGCTTCGTCCAGGATCAGGTAACGCGACAGGAAGGTGCGGCCGCGCATGAAGTTCAGCGAGCGGATCTTGATCCGGCTGGCGATCAGGTCGTTGGTCGCCGCACGGCCCCACGCACCGCCTTCCTGAGTGTGAGTGAGCACTTCCAGGTTGTCGGTCAGCGCGCCCATCCACGGGGTCATCTTTTCTTCCTCGGTACCGGGGAGGAAGCCGATGTCTTCGCCGACGCTGACCGTGGCACGGGTCATGATGATCTCGCGATAGCGCTGCTGGTCCATCGTCTGGGCCAGGCCGGCGGCCAGCGCGAGCAGGGTCTTGCCGGTGCCGGCAGTGCCGAGCAGGGTGACGAAGTCGATCTCCGGGTCCATCAACGCATTGAGCGCGAAGTTCTGTTCGCGGTTGCGCGCGCTGATGCCCCACACCGCGTGGCTGCCGTGGCGGAAGTCGTTGACCAGCGACAGGGTGATCTTGTCGTTGTCGACCTTGGCCACGCGCAGTTCGACTTCATCCTCGCCGGGCAGGTAGGCGTACTGGTTGGGATGCCAGTTCTCGTCTTCGCTGGCGATGATTTCGTAACTGGTGCGGCCCTTGTCGCTCCAGCTGCGCAGGTTGTCGGTGTGCTTCTTCCAGAAATCTTCCGGCAGCTCGGTGGCGCCGGTGTAGAGCAGGCTGAAATCGTCGAGCGCGCGGTCGTTCTCGTAGTCTTCGGACACGATCCCGGCGATGGCCGCCTTGATCCGCAGGTTGATGTCCTTGGAGACGAACACCACCGGGATCTCGGGCACCTGTTCCTTCAGCGCCAGGATCGCACCGAGGATGGCGTTGTCCGGGATGACCGCGCCGAAGCTCTTGCCCGCATCGAAATGACTGGTCTGGAACCGCAGCAGGCCCACGCTCTGCTTGCCGCGCAGCTGCAACCCGTTCGGGCGCTGCAGCGGGATGCCATCGGCCAGGTTGTCCAGGCCCGAGGCCTGCACCAGCTCATTGAGGAAACGGCTGACCTGGCGCGCGTTGCGGCTTGCCTCGGTGGTGCCCTTCTTGCCGTTGTCCAGCTCTTCGATCACCTGCATCGGCAGGTAGACATCATGCTCCTCGAACTTGAACAGCGCGGTCGGATCGTGCATCAGCACGTTGGTATCCAGTACGTAGATGCGCTTGCCTCGGGTCATCGTCAATTCCTGGTGGCAGAACAGGGACAAGCCATCACGACCTGCGGGGCAGGGTGATGGCCATGGGGGGTGCCGGATTGATCACTGGGTTTTCGCGGCCTTCAGGGCTTCAAGGACGGTGTCTGCGTGGCCGGCCACTTTGACCTTGCGCCACGCCTGCACGATACGACTGTCGGGCGAAATCAGGAAGGTGCTGCGTTCGATGCCACGCACCTGCTTGCCGTACATGTTCTTCAGCTTGATCACATCGAAGGCGGTGCACAACGCTTCGTCGCCATCGCTGATCAGCGGGAAGGCGAAGCCCTGCTTGGCGCAGAAGTTGTCGTGGGATTTGACCGAATCGCGGGAGACGCCGAACACGCGGGCGCCGGCCTGGGTGAACTGCGGGAGCAGCGCGTTGAAGTCGATGCCTTCGGTGGTGCAGCCTGGCGTGCTGTCCTTGGGATAGAAGTACAGAACAAGCCATTGGCCGGCGAGCGTGCCGAGGGTGGTGGTTTCACCGCCGGACAGTGCCAGCGGGAGATCGAGGGTGGATCTGTCCAGGGTGTCGCCGATGTTCATGAGGTCCTTTTTCCGGAGCCTGGGGCAAAGCTGTTACAGACGTGCGTCATCACACCTGCATGAAACATCGCGCGCCCGTGACGAACGCGCGAAAGATCAGAACTTCATCGGATCCATGATCGCGTCGAGGTTCAGGTGGTCGCAGAACTCCAGGAAATCGTCGCGCAGCGCGGCGATGTGCATGTTCGCCGGTACGCCGATGGTGACCTGCGCGGAGAACATTTCCGCCCCGGTCTGCATGGCGCGGTAGCGGGTGCTCTGCAGGTTCTCGATGGTGATGCCCTGGCGGTCGAAGAAATCGGCCAGCTGGAACAGGATGCCCGGCTTGTCGGCGGCGATCACTTCCACGATGTAGGGCAGCAGGTTGGACTGCGCCTGCTTGGCACCGGTGCGGTACCAGACCAGCTTCAGGCCTTCCTCGCGCTCCAGGCGGGTGAGCATGGCTTCCAGCTTTGCCACCGAGTCCCACGAGCCGGTGGCCAGGGCGGTCACCGAGACATCGCGACCCACCGTGGACAGGCGGGCATCGACCAGGTTGCAGCCGCTGTCGGCGATACGCCGGGTGACGGGCAGCAGGGGGGACTCCGGATGCGTCGTATAGGCGTTGATCAGGAGATGGTTTTCGGTCGGCGCAGGCCGCGGCGTGGTGTCGGTCAAGATGGTTCCGGGTGATACAAGGTGAGTCTGAACGGCCGACGACGGCACGTTCGCCGGAGTCCAGCATACTTGCCCGCGCTTTCGACCCGCAAGTAACATGCAAAGTACATCCGGCCGGCGTTTACGCAGGTGGGGTGCCCCCTTTCTTCCGAGCAACGTTTCCTTGTCCCTTTCCGGTCTCATCACCGCGCTGGCCACGCCTTTCCAGGCGAGCGGCGCATTGGATCCCGACGGTTGGCAGCGCTTGCTGCACCTGCAACTGGAGGGTGGTGTTCACGGGGTGGTGGTGGCCGGTTCGACCGGCGAGGCCGCGGCCCTGTCCGACGACGAGTACGACCAGCTGCTGCGCAGCGCGGTGAAAACCGTGGCCGGACGCGTCGCCGTGCTGGCCGGTACCGGTCTGTCGGGGACGGCCAAAACCATCGAGCAGACCCGCCGCGCGGCCGCCAATGGCGCCACCCATGCGCTGGTGGTGACCCCGCCGTACGTGCGCCCGACCCAGGCCGGACTGATCGCGCACTACCGCGCGGTGGCCGACCAGGGCGGTCTGCCCGTGATCCTGTACAACGTGCCCGGGCGTACCGGCTGCGACATGTTGCCGGAGACCGTGGCCGAACTGGCTGCCCATCCCAACATCGTCGGGATCAAGGAAGCGGTGGGCGATGTCGGCCGCGTGCAGGCGCTGCTGGCGCTGCGTTCGCCGGCGTTCGCCATCCTCAGTGGCGATGACGGCACCGCCGCACGCTCGATCCTGTCCGGCATCGATGGCCTGATCTCGGTGGGCTCCAATGCCTTGCCGGGCGCCTACCGGCGCATGTGCGACCTGGCTGCGGCCGGCGAGCGCGACGCGGCCGAGGCGTGGGATGCACGCCTGGAGCCGTTCCATGCATTCTGCGGCGTGGAGTCCAATCCGATCCCGGTGAAGGACCTGCTGCGCCGGATCGGCATCGGCCACGGGCTTCGCCTGCCGCTGCTGTCCCTGTCTGCGGCCCATCACGCCGCTGCCGAACACCTGGCCACCGACATCGGTGCGCTGGAAGCACTATCCAACCACTGATCGACAGTGGTAACCTAGGAGATTCACATGCGTCAATCCGTTTCCGCCATCCGCGTGCTGTCCTTCGCGATCCTGGCCACCGCCACCCTCGTGGGCACCACCGGCTGCTTCAAGCGTGGTGCGAAGGGCGACTACGCGCTCGCGCCGGAAATGCGTCCGCTGGAAGTGCCGCCGGACCTGAACGTCCCGGGCGGCAGCGCCACGGCCCAGGTGCCGGCATTGGCCTCGCAGTCGGCCAGGCCCGCGCCGGCCGCTGCCGGCACGCAGGCACCGGCCGCCAATGCTGCCGGTTTCACCGTGCAGGGCACCAAGGATGAGGCGTTCGGCAAGGTCGGCACCGCGCTGGACGCCATTGCAGGGGTGAAGATCGCCAGCAAGGCCCAGCTGCTGGGTTCCTACGATGTGGCCTATGAAGGCAGCGACTTCCTGGTGCGCGTGGTTGGCGTGGAAGCCGGCGCGTACATCTCCGCCGTTGACCCGCGTGGCCTGCCGGCTACCGGTGCTGCCCCGACCAAGCTGCTGGCTGAGCTGAAGKCGAAGCTGGCGCCGTAAGGGCGTGTGCGGACCCGGCCGTTGTCCGGGTCCGTGCCGCGTGCCGCGATAAGGAAACCGGGTAGAGCCGAGCCATGCTCGGCTGCTTCCGGATCGGCGCAGCCGAGCATGGCTCGGCTCTGCCGGATGGGCTAGCCGAGCATGGCTCGGCGCTAGCGGACATGAAAAGGGCGCCCTTGGCGCCCTTTTTCAGTGCGGCACGCTGGCGTGGCTCAGCGCTCCAGCAGCGGCAGCTTGTCCGGCTTGCCATCCCATTCGCCGGCGTCGGCAGGCGGGTCCTTGCGCACGGTCAACACCGGCCAGGCCTTGGCCAGCTCGGCGTTGAGGCCGACGAACACTTCCTGCCCAGCGGGCACGTCGTCTTCGGGGAAGATCGCGTTGACCGGGCACTCGGGTTCGCACAAGGTGCAGTCGATGCACTCGTCCGGGTCGATCACCAGGAAGTTCGGGCCTTCATGGAAGCAATCCACGGGGCACACTTCCACGCAATCGGTGTGTTTGCACTTGATGCAGTTTTCGGTGACGACAAAAGGCATGGCTGGATCTGGATCCGACAGTAAGCCGGACAATTCTAGAACAGGTTGGCCGCTGGCGCGGGATTGGATGTCACTTGTTGGTGCAACCGGGCCGGCCGCAGGCGCCCATCACCAGCGGAACGGGGTTTCTGGCAGTCCGGCGATGCCGGTTTCCACGACGAACACGCTGCCCGCGTAGGGGGCGGCTGCAAGCGCTTCAGGGCTGTGGTCCAGGCGCGAGCTGGTGACCATCAGCTGGCTCAGCCCCGGTCCGCCCAGCGCGACGCAGGTGGGGTTGCGGACCGGCATCGGCACGATCCGGTCGATCCGTCCGTCGGGCAGGTAACGGACCACCCGCGAGGCGCGCCACTGCGCATTCCACAGGCTGCCGTCGGCATCGATGATCGCCCCGTCCGGCTCCCACGCCGGGTCCTCCAGCCGGGCGAACCGGCGGGGATGGCTGCACTGCGCGCGCTCGGCGTCGTAGTCACAGCACCACAGCTCCGGCCGCACCGAATCGCAGTAGTAGAGGGTGCGGCCGTCGGCGCTGAAGCAGATCGCGTTGGGGATCACCACGCCAGGCAGGTCCAGCAGGCGCAGGCCGTGGCGCGTGCTGTACTGGTAGAAGCGGCCGAGGGGCTCGCGCGCAGGGTCCTCGTTCATGGTGCCGAACACCAGGTTGCCGGCGCGATCGGTGCGCCCGTCGTTGCTGCGGGTGGTGGGCTGTTCCGGTTGCACGTCGGCCAGCCACTGCAGGCGCAGCACGCCATCGGGTGCATCGATATCCACTCGCTGCAGGGAGCCGGCCAGGGCGAGCAGCAGTTGGCCATCCTCGCCTTCGGCCAGGCAGCCGGGGCGGTCGGGCAGGGGCCAGTGGCGGGGCGTGCCGATGGACGCCTCGTACTGCCACAGCCGCCGCGCGCTGATATCCACCCAGAACAGGCACTGCCGACGCGGTGACCACAGCGCGCCTTCGCCGTGGGTGCAGCGGCTGTCGACCAGCAGGGCGGGGGCGGCGGTATCGGCAGGCATCATCAGGGCAGGGGGATCGCGGCAGGGCCGGGCATTCTGCCACCGCCGGGGGCAACGGGTCGTGGGCATCGGCGGTATGCGCGACAGGACGTGTCGTCTCCGGGCCGATCCCGACCGCGGGCATGGTGTCGCTGCCCACACCTGTGCGACGCTGCGGCCATCCCGTGGTCGCGCGGTTGGGCGGCCGTCCTTTTCTTCGGCCAGGTGCGTCCATGTCCACACCGCTTCCCCGATCCGCCAGCAGCGGTGAGAACACCGCGTTCATCGTCCTGATCAGCTGCGTGGCCACCCTCGGTGGTTTCCTGTTCGGCTTCGACAGCGGGGTGATCAACGGCACCGTCGACGGGCTCAAACAGACCTTCCAGTCCAGCCAGGCCGGCATCGGCTTCGAGGTGGCCTCGATGCTGCTGGGCTGCGCGTTCGGTGCGTTCTTCGCCGGTCGCCTGGGAGATCGGCTCGGCCGGCGCGGGGTGCTGATCATCGCCGCGGCGATGTTCCTGCTGTCGGCGCTGGGTGCCGGTGCGGCGCACAGCTCGGCGCTGTTCGTGCTGGCGCGGGTGATCGGTGGCGTCGCGGTGGGTGCGGCCAGCGTGATGTCGCCGGCCTACATCGCCGAGGTGGCCTCGGCGCGCTATCGCGGTCGGCTGGCCACGATGCAGCAGATGGCGATCATCACCGGGCTGTTCTGTGCATTCCTCAGCAACTACCTGCTGGCGCGTGCAGCCGGGGCGTCGACCGAACCGCTGTGGCTGGGCCAGGAGGCCTGGCGCTGGATGTTCTGGATGCAGGCGTTGCCGTCGGCGCTGTTCCTGGTGCTGTTGCTGCGCATCCCGGAAAGCCCGCGCTACCTGGTTGTCAAGGGGCGGCATGCGCAGGCGCTGGGCGTGCTGACCCGGCTGTACGGCGCGGAGGAGGCGCGGGTCAAGGTCGCCGAGATCGAGGGTTCCCTGGCCGGCGACCAGCACCGGCCGCAGCTGTCGGACCTGATCGACAAGCGCGCCGGTGGGCTGCGCCGCGTCGTCTGGATCGGCATCGGCCTGGCCGTGTTCCAGCAGCTGGTCGGCATCAACGTGGTCTTCTATTACGGTGCGGTGCTGTGGCAGGCGGTGGGCTTCTCCGAGAACGACGCACTGCTGATCAACGTGCTCTCCGGTGCGCTCAGCATCGGGGCCTGCCTGCTGACCATCGTGCTGATCGACCGGATCGGGCGGCGACCGCTACTGTGGGTCGGCTCGCTGGGCATGGCGGTGTCGCTGGCGCTGGTCACCGTGGCGTTTGCCAGTGGCACCCTGGACGGCGGCCGGCTGCAACTGTCCGACGGCATGGGGCGGCTGGCGCTGATCGCGGCCAATGTCTATGTGGTGTTCTTCAACATGTCCTGGGGGCCGGTGATGTGGGTGATGCTGGGCGAGATGTTCCCCAACCAGATCCGCGGCTCGGGGCTGGCCGTGGCCGGTGCGGCGCAGTGGAGCGCCAATTTCGCCATTACCGTCAGCTTCCCGGTGCTGCTGACCGGGATCGGCCTGGCCGGTGCCTACGGCATCTACACGGTGGCTGCGGTGCTGTCGATCTTCTTCGTGCTGCGCTATGTGCGCGAGACCAAAGGCAAGGAGCTGGAGCAGATGGAGGGCTGAGCTTGGCCGGCCCTGCAACGCAAAAACCCCGCCGGAGCGGGGTTTCTGGTCGTTCTGCACCGCGACTGGTGCTCCCTAGGGGACTCGAACCCCTGTTTTAGCCTTGAGAGGGCCACGTCCTAACCTCTAGACGAAGGGAGCAGGCTTTGTCGCGAACTGCGCAGCGCGCTAGTATATGGACCTAGATGCCATTGGGCAATCCCGAAAACTCAACCGGAAGCGCCAACATCAATTCTTCTGCTACATCACCGTTCAGCCTGCGCGTGATTCCGCGCGACCAGCACACCATCTCCCGCAAGGACATCAGCCCGAACGCGTTGCGCGTGTTGTACCGGCTGCGGGATTCCGGGTTCGCCGGCTACCTCGTAGGTGGCGCCGTGCGCGACCTGCTGGTCGGTGGCAACCCCAAGGACTTCGACGTGGCCACCGATGCCACGCCCGAGCAGGTCAAGGCGCTGTTCCGCAACTGCCGCCTGATCGGCCGCCGTTTCCGGCTGGCCCATGTCGTGTTCGGTCGCGAGATCATCGAGGTGGCCACCTTCCGCGCCAACATCGATGACGGCAGCGGCGACCGCGAGATGGAAAACGGCATGCTGGTCCGCGACAACGTGTACGGCAGCATCGAGGACGATGCGATCCGCCGCGACTTCACCTGCAATGCCCTGTACTACGCCATCGAGGACTTCTCGGTGCGCGACTACACCGGCGGGTTCGAAGACGTGCAGGCGCGCCTGATGAAACTCATCGGCGACCCCGAGAAGCGCTACCAGGAAGACCCGGTGCGGATGCTGCGCGCGGTGCGCCTGGCGGCCAAGCTCGGTTTCCAGATCGACGACGCCAGTGGCGAACCGCTGCCGCGCCTGGCCGGCCTTCTGGCCGAAGCCGCGCCGGCGCGCCTGTTCGAGGAAGTGCTCAAGTTGTTCCTGTCCGGGCACGGCGTGGCCAGCTTCGAGGGCCTGGAGCGTTACGGCCTGCTGGATGTGATGTTCCCCGAGAGTGCCGCCGCACTGCGCAGCAACCGCAGCGGCGCGTTGCGCCGGATGGTCATCGAAGGCCTGCACAACACCGACCTGCGCGTGGCCAACGACGAGCCGGTGTCGCCTTCGTTCCTGTTCGCGCTGTTGCTGTGGCCGGCGTTCTGCCGCGCGCTGGCCAGCCTGCAGAAGCAGGGCATCGCGCTGGAAGAGGCGCAACGCCGCGCCGCAGACCGGGTGACCCTGCACCAGCTGACCACGATCGCGCTGCCGCGCCGCTTCTCCCTGCCCATGCAGGAGATCTGGCTGTTGCAGGGCCGTTTCAGCTCACGCCAGCGCAAGCGCGTGATCCGCACACTGACCCATCCGCGCTTCCGCGCCGCCTATGATTTCCTGGTACTGCGCCAAGTGGCTTCCAGCGAGCACAGCGCCGATGTGGAGTTCTGGCGCGAGGCCCAGTTGCAGTCCGGCACCGAGCTGGATTCGGCGCTGGATGCCGCGCACGTCGAGGGCGAGGGTGATGAGGACGGCGCACCGCGCAAGCGCCGCCGTCGCCGCCGCCGTCCGGGCGGGACTGCTGCAGGCGAGTAAGCGGTGACCGTCGCCTGCATCGGGTTGGGCGCCAACCTGGGGGACGCCGCGCAGACCCTGCGCGATGCGTTCCAGGCGCTGGCCGCATTGCCGCGCACCACGCTGCAGGCGCGCTCGCAGCTGTACAGCACGCCGGCCTGGGGCAATGAAGACCAGCCGGCCTTCGTCAATGCCGCCGCGCTACTGGATACCGCGCTGAGCGGGCCGGAACTGCTGGACGCGCTGCTGGCGATCGAGCGCGGCTTCGGCCGGGTCCGCACGCTCGGCGTGCACTGGGGCCCGCGCACGCTGGACCTGGACCTGCTGCTGTACGGCGAGGCGGTCATCGACCTGCCGCAGCTGCAGGTGCCGCATCCCTACCTGCACGAGCGCGCCTTCGCGCTGCTGCCGCTGGCCGAAATCGCCCCGGATGCGGTGATTCCCGGGCACGGCCGCGTGCGGGATGCTGTGGTGCGGGTCCCGGCCTGCGGGATCGCGCCAATAGGGGGATAATGCCCCGCTTATCGCCACCGGTTATCAGCTCATGAGTACCCACGCAGACAGCAAGCCCTGGACCGTGCCCGCGTTGGCCGAGGCCAAGCGCAACGGGCAGAAGCTGGTGATGTTGACCGCCTACGACGCCGGTTTCGCGCGTGCGTTCGATGCCAATGGCGTGGACCTGATCCTGATCGGCGACTCGCTGGGCATGGTGGTGCAGGGGCATGATTCGACCCTGCCGGTGACCACCGACGACATGGTCTACCACACCCGCGCCGTGGCCCGCGTGCTGCAGCGGGCGCTGCTGGTGGCCGACCTGCCGTTCGGCGCCGATGCCACCCCCGAGCGCGCGCTGGATGCCTCGTTGCGCCTGCTCCAGGCCGGTGCGGAGATGGTCAAGATCGAAGGCGCCGGCTTCAAACTGGACGTGATTCGTTACCTGGTCGAGCGCGAGATTCCGGTGTGCTCGCACCTGGGCCTGACCCCGCAGTCGGTGCTGCGTCTGGGCGGTTATCGCGTGCAGGGCCGCGGCGACGCCGCCCAGCAGTTGCGTGACGACGCCAAGGCCGCGGTCGACGCCGGCGCCACGCTCATCGTGCTCGAGTGCGTGCCCACCCCGATTGCCACCCAGGTCACCGCCGACGTGGCCGTGCCCACCATCGGCATCGGTGCCGGCCCCGGCTGCGATGGCCAGGTGCTGGTGCTGCATGACTTCCTCGGCCTGGACAGCGGCCATCGCCGACCCAAGTTCGTCAAGGATTTCCTTGCCGAAGGCGGTTCGGTCGCCGGTGCCGTCCGTGCCTACGCCGACGCCGTGCGCGACGGCTCCTTCCCCGACGCAGAACACGCCTACGCCTCATGATCGAAACCGTCACCGAACTGTCCCGCCTGCGCGCCGTCGTCAACGGCTGGAAGCGCGAGGGCCTGCGCGTCGCGCTGGTCCCCACCATGGGCAACCTGCATGCGGGCCACTATTCGCTGGTCACGCTGGCGCGGCAGTACGCCGACCGCGTGGTCTCCAGTGTCTTCGTCAATCCGACCCAGTTCGGCCCGAACGAGGACTTCACCCGCTACCCGCGCACCCCCGAGGCGGACACCACTGGCCTGGAGCAGGCCGGCTGTGACGTGCTGTGGCTGCCGACGGTCGAATCGATGTATCCGTTCGGCGTGGCGCTGGCGGCCAGCGTCAACGTGCCGGGCATCAGCGGCCTGCTGGAAGGCGCGCATCGCCCCGGCCATTTCGATGGCGTGTGCACGGTGGTCTCGCGCCTGTTCAACCAGGTGCAGCCGGACGTGGCCGCCTTCGGCAAGAAGGACTACCAGCAGCTGGCGGTGATCCGGCAGATGGTGGAAGACCTGGCTTTCCCGATCCAGATCGTCGGCGGGGACATCGTCCGCGAAGGCGACGGCCTGGCGATGAGCTCGCGCAACCAGTACCTCAACGCCGAACAGCGCCCGGTGTCGACCACCATCCACCAGGTGCTGCTGGGCATGCGCGAAGGCTTCATCGCCGGCAAGACCCGCAGCCTGATCGAAGCCGAGGCCACCGCCGCGCTGCAGGCGGCCGGCTTCCAGGTCGACTATGCCRTGGTGCGCCTGCCGGACCTGTCCGAGCCGGCAGACGCCAACGACGGCACCCGCGTGGCCCTGATCGCCGCGCGCATCGGCAACACCCGGTTGATCGACAACCTGGAGTTCTGAGGCCAAAGCGGCAGTGTCGACATACGAAGGGCGCCGGAGGGCGCCCTTCGTCATTGCTGGGGATTACTCGAATGGAGACGTGCCTCACTTGCACCGGAACGCGCTGATAGCGTAAGTTCACGTTTCGTTCACATGCGTGAATCCAAGGACAGGGATGGCTCACCTAGGATGTGCAGTGTGGAAGTGCGTGGCGGCAGGGTTGGTGGCGATCCTTGCCTTTGCGCCGCTGGGGGCGAAGGCGCAAAGCGAGGCCAACTTCTCCTGGGATGAACTAGACCGAAGACTGCCGTCCAGTAGCAGGGTCGAGGCTCTCGGGCCGACGCTGATGGGCGATGAGGTCAGCTTGTCCGACGGCGGTCTGGCTTTCTCGGTAGTGGATGTGAGCGTCCCTGGCAACAATGCGCTGCCGGTAGAGTTGAGGCGCCGGTACTCCGTCAAGGATCGCAAGGACACCATCAACGACGGCATGCTGGCCGACTGGCAGATCGATGCCCCTAACATCAGCGGCGTGTTCGCCCCGGACTGGATCAATACCGGTGAGCAGCCTGGCCGCCGGTGCTCGGCGGCCACCCTGCCGCCTGTGCCGATTCGTCATCAGCGTTCCGACTTCTGGCAGGGGCTGACGCTCAACGTCCCGGGCGGTGGAGAGATGCTGCGGCGGGCTGTCAACGCTCCCGCGCCTGCCGATGGAGCGTCTTATCCATGGAACAGCTCCGGGCAGATCCAAGTGGCATGTCTGGCGGCGATCCGCAATGGCGACGGGGAGGGGTTTATTGCACTGGCGCCGGACGGGACCAAATATCGTTTCGATTGGATGGCGCAGAACTCCGATCGTCGGGTGCGGCAGGTAGTCGGCTACAGCCCGAATACCGGGTCACCCTATTCGACGTATCTGAACCGTCGACACAATGCGCTCTACGCCACACGGGTAGAAGACCGCTTCGGCAACGCTGTCGAGTACACCTATGCAAACGCATGGAACCAACCGGCAAGGCTGACCCGCATTGCATCCAGCGATGGCCGCGTACTGAACATCAACTACACCGGCAGTTTTGTCAGTTCCGTCAACGACGGCGTACGCACCTGGCAGTACACCATTGACGGAATCTACAAAACCCTGACCCGGGTCCAATTGCCTGACTCAAGTGCGTGGAATATTCAGTTCTTGGATTTTGCGACGGCGCGCATCGAACACCCGGTGCCCCAGTATGAAACGCCACCCCTCAACGGCGACGGATTTCCGGTCGGCTCGGTGGTCCTGCCGACTGACATCTTCCGTACCTGTTCGGAGCAGATCCTTGCGCCGTCGATCGGCAACGTCGGCAACCCGATCGAAAGCCTCACCGGCACCGTCGTTCACCCGTCTGGCGCGGTTGCTACGTTCACGGTGGACCTGCAGCCGCATGGACGCAGCCATGTGCCATTGACCTGCAGCAACGTGACAACGGTGGGCAGCAATCCGCCCTACTGGGGATATGGCAACGATCCGACCGACGACGTTCCGATCTATCCCATTTTCGCCTACACATTGACACTGCGCAGCAAGACCCTGCAGGGCAAGGGGATGCCTGCGGCGAATTGGACCTATGAGTACCTTCCAAATTTCGGCTTCGACCGCTATCCCGGTACCACCGAGGAATACCCGGTCTGCCCGTACAACACTTCAACGCAATGCGAGCAACCGCTGTGCACGTCCGAAAGCTGTGCCCAATCCAGCATCACCACTGTGCATGAGACGGATGGGCGCTGGCGACGATTCCGTTACGGCAATACGTATCGCTACAACGAAGGCAAGCTGCTGCAGGAAGAGGTCGGTAGTGGCACCTCGGTACTGCGCTCCACAACGTACAGCTACGACCTGAGCCGGGAAGACGCAGCATATCCGGCGCGTTATGGCACCAGTCTGAGACTCAATGGTGATGGCTTCCAGGGGGAATTCCATCGCCCGCAGATCCAGCGGACCATCCAGCAGGACGGCGTGGCGTACACCCGCGCCAGTACGGTGCTGGATGTGTTTTCACGGCCTACGGCCATTGCGCGATCCAACACCATCGGCTACCTGCGCACCGAGTCGGTTGGCTATTTCGACCAGTCTTCGCTGTGGGTGCTTGGCCAGGTCAGCCGTTCCGCTTGCATCGCACCCGCTTCATGCGCCAACGATGTGATGTTCAGCGTGGACTACGACCCATCCCTGGCGGTGCCGTTACGGACCTATCGCTTTGGTGCGATCGATCAGAATCTGACGTATCACGCGGACGGAACAGTTGCCAGCGTGGCCGATGCCAGAAGTTTGGCCGGAATCGATACAGCGGTTCATCTGTTGAACTGGAAGCGCGGCTATCCGCAGACGATTACCTATCCCGGCGGCCAGTCGAAGCGGGCCGTCGTGAACGACCAAGGCTGGATAACCTCTGAAACCGACGAGAACGGCTTCGCCACCAGCTATGCCTACGATTCAATGGGACGATTGAGTCAGGTAGTCTACCCCGCCGGTGACGCGACCATCTGGTTCAACAAGTCGCTGGGGTTCCGCCAGCTCACAAACGCCGATCCGTTGCCACCGGGTGTCATGGCCGGGCAGTGGCAGGAGCTGGTTGCGCAGGGAAACTACCGCAAGGCCACGTATTTCGATTCGATGTGGCGGCCTGTGCTTACCCAGGAATATGACGAGGCGGACCGTGCTTCGACGCTGAGCGTGGTATCGCGGGAGTACGACGCCTCCGGTAGGACTGTGTTCCAGTCCTATCCCAGCCGCGATGCAGTTCCGCCGGCGGTGGGTGAGTGGACGCGCCATGACGCGCTCGATCGAATGACCGAGTCCCGTCGCGATTCCGAGCTAGGCCAGCTTGTCACCCGCAATGAATATTTGCCGGGTAACCAGATCCGGACAATCAATCCCAAGGGAGCAATCACACTCACCGCCTACGATGCCTACGACGAACCGCAGTACGAGCTTCCGGCAAGCATGGATATGCCCGGAGGTATCCATATGGAGATCAATCGCGATGCCCACGGCAAGCCCCTGACCATCAGCCGGGTGGGGGCAGCGCAATGAGCCGCGTCGAACGACAGACAAGGGGAGCGCTGTCGCTTCTCCGCATCCTCATGGGCCTGGTGATGTCGGTCTGGGCGCTTCATGGAGCCGCACAGTCGCCGAATGCCGCGCGCTTCCGCGTTACAGCCACCAGCGGCAGCCAGCTGGTGGCCCCGGGCAACGTAGCGCTAAAGGTCGATCTGCTCGACGCCATCATCAATGGGGTCTATGAAGCAATCGACCATTCCTCTATGTACCTGATGCGCAATGGCGAACTCGTCGTGCTGGATGTCGATTGGGATCACCCGACCACGCAGTACTACAACGAGCAAGGCCTTGCTGCAGGCACCTACGATTTTGTGTTCATGGGGGTGGCGATATCCCACGATGCCTCGGGCAATGAGCGCTACCGGGAAGTACAGTCGCCGCTGGTGCGCGTCACCGTAAGCCAGCCCACGGGCTCGTTGTCGGCGAACCCGTCCAACTGCGTGATTCCTTGGGGCGCCAGTGCGTGCAGCGTCACTGTCTCGTGGAGCTCCAACGCTGCATCGGCGCAACTGTTCATCTCCAATCCCCAAGGGGCTGGTCCGGTTCTGTTGGCGCAAGGGGCAAGTGGATCGCAGGGCGTGTCGTCCATTACGGCTGCGGGCGCACGCCTCTCGCTGCGCGAAGGCGCTTACGTGCTGGCCAACATCGATGTCACCGGCATTCCCACGCCTAACCAGCAGCCGCAGGTCAGCCTTGTCGCACCGCAGGCCCATCAGGTGTTCCAGGCAGGTGCGGCGGTGGTGATGCAGGCCAGCGCCAGTGATGCGGATGACGGCATTGCACGTGTCGAATTCCTTGTCGACGGCCAGTGGGCAGGCGCCTCTACAACGGCTCCGTATGCATTCACCTGGGTGGCAACTGCAGGTGCGCACCAGCTCGTCGCGCGCGCCTTCGACACCCGGGGCGCTCGGGTGGATTCCACATCGATCCCGGTCTTCATTGCGTTGCCGCCATCTGTAACGCTCACCTCGCCTTCGCCCGGTGCGGTTCGGCGGGAGCCAGGCAGCTTTGTCCTGGCGGTTGCGGCTTCCGACCCGGACGGCACCATCCAAAAGGTGGAGTACCTCGTCAACGGCAACGTTGTGGCGACAACGACTGACGCACCGTTCTCGTCCTCGGTGGGCGGATTGCCTTCCGGCGTCTACGCGTTTGTCGCGCGCGCGACAGACAGTCATGGCCTGTCGGCGACCAGTGCACCGGTCAGCGCCACGGTGTTTGCCTCCAGTAGTGGGGCCGAGGGTCAGTCCGTCACACGGCGCTACACCTATAACGCGCGGCAGTTGTTGTGCAGGGTGGAAGAGCCTGAAACCGGCGTCACCCTGACGGGGTACGACCCGGCGGGCAACCTAGCCTGGAGCGCGGCCGGCCTACCGGGCAATGCCGCCTGTGAAGAAGCAGGGGACAGCGTCGAGGTGGCCAGCCGCCGCGTGGACCGCACCTACGATGCGCGCGGGCGCCTTGCCACGCTGCATTTTCCCGACGGCAAGGGGGACCAGATATGGGCCTATACCGCCGATGGCAAGCCCTCGGCGATAAGCGTATCCAACCCTGGCGTCGCGGTCCCGACGGTCACCACCTACGCCTACAACCGCCTGCGCCTGCTGGTGGAGGAAAGTCAGCAGCTTCCGGATGGGCGTGCCTGGACGGCGTCGCATGCCTACGACGCGCATGGCAATCGCAGTAGCATGCGCTACCCCGGTTCGGGACTGGTCGTGGATTACGCGCCTAATGCGCTGGGTCAGCCAACCCGGGTAGGCAGCTTCGCCGCAGGCGTTCAATGGCATGCCAACGGTGCGATCAAGCAGTTCGCGTACGGCAACGGCGTGGTGCGGACCCTTGCCCAGAACACGCGCCAGCTTCCGACACGCGTATCGGACTGCGTGGGGGCTACCGGCTGTTCCGGGTCGGGCACGCGTTTGGATCTTGCGTATGCCTACGACCCTGCCGGCAATCCGGTCGAGATCACCGATCTGCGCAATGGCCGTCAGAGCCGGACTATGCAGTACGACGCCGCGGACCGGCTTGTGCACGTCAATTCGTCGATGTTCGGCGAGGCATTCTACGAGTACGACCCGTTCGATAACCTGCGTCTGAACGTAGTGGCGGCAGGGAGCAGCCCGCGTGCTCACCACTACTGTTACGACCAGAACTGGCGGCTGACCAATGTGAAGGAGGGCGGGTGCAACGGGGCGACCGTCATCGGGCTCAGCTACGACGTCCAGGGCAACCTGCACCCGAAGAACGGCCAGGAGTTCCGCTTCGATTTCGGCAACCGCCTGCGCGAAGTGGTCGGCAAGGACTGGTATGCCTACGACGGGCAGGGGCGGCGCGTATTGAGCTGCAACGGGGCAGGCTGCTCGAATCAGATGTACAGCGCTGACGGCTGGCTGCTGTATGTAGACGATGCACGCAACGGCACCCGCACCGAACACATCCATTTGGGCGATGGGTTGATTGCCCTGCATGACACGGCTGCGGGCAGCGGTGCGGTCAACACCCGATACCAGCACGCGGACCTGCTGGGCTCACCGGTGGCGGAGACGGATGGGTGGGGGGATCTGACAGAGACGCTGGAGTACGAGCCTTACGGCGAGCAGATCAATGGGGTACTGAGGGATCGGCCTGGGTACACCGGGCATGCGTTGGATGCTGCGACTGGGCTGAGTTACATGCAGCAACGGTATTATGACCCTGCGCTTGCAATATTCGTGTCTGCAGATCCAGTTATGGTGGATCTTAAAAATGCGCGCAACTTCTGCAGGTACTGTTATGCGGCGGATAGTCCATATCGCTTTATCGACTCAGATGGGCGTGCAGAAAGTCCAGCGTGGATGCGGTCTTTCATCCCCGGTCAGATTGCATGGGATGCGGCAGTAACATCTGCAGAGCGCGGAGAGTACGGAATGGCCGCCGCGCAGGGGGTGCTGGCTGTCGCGGAAGGCACGATGTCCATTATGACTTTGGGGCATGCGCAAGGTGTCGCGGCCACCGGTCGTGCCGCGTTGATTATGCGAGCGGAGTCCAGATTTGCTGCAGATTCCGCGGAGGTGGTCTCAAATTTGAATCCAAGGAGTCTTCTAGGTCGCCAAGGCCCGAACGAGATGTCAGGAAGTCAAATAAAGAGGATGGCCAATGATATGAGAATGAATGGTTACAATCCGAGTGAGCCAATAGAAGCCGCAACCTTTGAGGGCAAGAGAATTATCATCGATGGTCACCATCGCGCTGCGGCAGCGATTAAGGTGGGCTTGAAGGAGGTTCCAGTGCGTGAAATTCAAGTGACGCCCTCGCAGGGGCGGCAACTTCTTCAAGAGGCGGCAGAGGCAAGAGTGAGGGATTGCTGATGGAATTATTAGATGTCCATTGCCTTCTGAAATTCTCAGGATTGCAAATCGCTCTGGTTGCTGAGTTGGAACGGCGTCACCCCCATTTTCGTGAGGGTTTTCTACTCTCTTTGCCGGGGCGTGGGGTCGTTTTGACGGATAGCGGTGAGTGGAAGTTCAGGAAGCATGGGCTTGGTGTCGTGTTCGTCAGGGCTTCGGACGATTTGACGATCGATGCACATAGATTCTATCCGGACCTCGCCAGTCCGATTGATGCATGGCGCTTGCGCTCTTTTCTTGAGAGCATTCACAAAAGAGAATTCGAAGTCGCGACCGTGCAGGAATCAATTGAAAGGCTAGTTCGTGACGGTATGCTTCGCGAATCAAATCACCCAAAGGTCTACGAGGTGGTCTAGGCAAGCGGCTATCCTGCGAGTAATCATGAGCGTTTCACATCTAGAGAATGGCTTGATCTGAACGAGAATCTCTTTCGCTCGAAGGGATGTCGTGTTCAGTTCAACGATCATGAGGGCGGGCGAGTGAGTCTGATCTCGACGGGCAACACTGCGTCGGGACCATAGCTTGCTGGCACGGTGAAATTTAAGAATTACAGTTCAACTCGGCGTTGGATGGAGAAGTGGTTGCGCTTGAGTCCCTGAAAGGTGTGATCATCGAGGAAGTGGCTGCTCGAGCTTTCTTCGGGTTCATATGATCAAGCGCTGCCTTTGGGAGGGGGCGATGGACTTCGCATTGCTGCGGATTTGGCTGGAAATTCCGGAACAGCGGGTGCAGCCGATACGTGGCGGAGGTGCGGACCACAGGGCTGCAAGTGACCACGGCGTTTGGTTTGAAGCGGATTGCGCCTTTATCACCGTCTTGGATCTAAAAGAGTGACAAGAGTTGAGTGATATTCTCAGCTCGTTTTGTTGGTCCGGTTGAATTCAATCACATTGCTGCAGAGATATAGTTTAATTCGCAGCAACTATGTAGGATGGATCGGGAGCGGAAAAATGGTGGGATGGGATGGAGTTCTCTTCCCTCGCTAGAGTTTTTTGACTCCGATGTTGGAATGAAATTCGGGCTTTCTGAATTTCCAAGTTTCATCGAGGACGCCTGTGCTTATCTGTGGGTAATTCCCAGTTAGGTAGTTGGGGTGCTCCGACGTATGGAGTAAGAGTGCTGATAGATGGTCGCGACGCTTTACAGGCACATCTCATCGCTGGTTGAGATTGGGCCTCAACCCATGATGCCTTGGGTCACACCCGGTGGGTCCGAGCCCCTTGCACCGCAAGCCTCAAGCCTGGCGCGCTGACGCCTGCCCCCCGGGTGCTAGAATTTCCCTTTCCTTTACCGTTGTCGCGCGCCATGCACCTCTCCCTGCTCAAGACCAAGATCCACCGCGCCACCGTCACCCACTCCGAGTTGAACTACGAAGGTTCCATCGCCATCGATGACAACCTGCTGCGGGCCACCGGCATCCGTGAGTTCGAACAGGTGCATATCTGGGACGTCACCAACGGTGCGCGTTTCTCCACGTATGCCATCCGCGCCGAAGCCGGCAGCGGCGTGGTGTCGCTCAACGGCGGCGCCGCGCGCCACGTGCAGGTGGGCGACATCATCATCATCGCCGCGTTCGCCAGCATGAGCGAAGAAGAAGCTGACAGCTTCCGCCCGAAGTTGGTATATGTGGACGGCAAGAACCAGATCTCCCACACCAACGACAGCATCCCGACACAGGCCGCATGACACAGCACAACGGATTCGACCCGCTTCACTCCCATGCCCAGCGCCTGCGTGGCGCGAGCATCCCTTCGCTGCTTGCCGCCGAACCGGAGCGGGCACGAACGTTGGGATTGCGGGTCGGTCCGTTGTACGTCAATTTCGCACGGCAGAAGTACGACCGCGCGGCGCTGGACGCACTGCTGCAGCTGGCCGCCGAGCGCGATGTCGCCGGCGGCTTCCAGCGGCTGTTCCGCGGTGAGACGGTCAATGTGACCGAAGGCCGTGCGGCGCTGCATACCGCGCTGCGCGGCGACCTCAGCGGTGCGCCGGTCGCCGGCGATGCGTTCGCCACGGCCGCCCAGGTACGCGCGCAGATGGGCGAGCTGATCGCCGCGCTGGAAAACACCAACGTCACCGACGTCGTCAGCGTCGGCATCGGCGGTTCGGACCTGGGTCCGCGCCTGGTCGCCGATGCGCTGCGGCCGGTCACCGGCGCGCGCTTCCGCGTGCACTTCGTGTCCAACGTCGACGGCGCGGCCATGCAGCGCACGTTGGCCACGCTGGATCCGGCGACCACCGCCGGCATCCTGATCTCCAAAACCTTCGGCACCCAGGAAACCCTGCTCAACGGGCAGATCCTGCACGATTGGCTGGGGGGCAGCGAGCGCCTGTACGCGGTGAGCGCCAACCCGGAGCGTGCCGCGAAGGCTTTCTCGATTTCCGCCGGCCGCGTGCTGCCGATGTGGGACTGGGTGGGCGGGCGTTATTCGCTGTGGTCGGCGGTCGGGTTCCCGATCGCGCTGGCGATCGGCTTCGAGCGCTTCGAACAGCTGCTGGCCGGTGCCGCGCAGATGGACGACCACGCGCTGACCGCGCCGCTGGCGCAGAACCTGCCGGTGCTGCATGCGCTGACCGACATCTGGAACCGCAACCTGCTCGGCCATGCCACCCATGCGGTGATGACCTACGACCAGCGCCTGGCGCTGCTGCCGGCCTACCTCCAACAGCTGGTGATGGAGAGCCTGGGCAAGCGCGTGCAGCTCGATGGCAGCCCGGTCGCCAGCGACACCGTGCCGGTGTGGTGGGGCGGGGCGGGCACCGACGTGCAGCACAGCTTCTTCCAGGCGCTGCACCAGGGCACCAGCGTGATCCCGGCCGATTTCATCGGCTGCGTGCACAACGATGACCCCTATGTGGTCAACCACCAGGCACTGCTGGCCAACCTGCTGGCGCAGACCGAAGCGCTGGCCAACGGCCAGGGCAGCGACGATCCGCACCGCGAGTATCCCGGTGGCCGGCCGAGCACGCTGATCCTGCTCGACGCGCTCACCCCGCAGTCGCTGGGCGCGCTCATCGCCATGTACGAGCATGCCGTGTTCGTGCAGTCGCTGATCTGGAACATCAACGCCTTCGACCAGTTTGGGGTGGAGCTGGGCAAGCAGCTGGCCAGCCAGCTGTTGCCGGCGCTGCAGGGCCAGGCGCATGCGATCACCGATCCGGTGACGCTGGAAGTGCTGGGTCGGCTGAAGGCCTGAGTCTCTCGCCGGTGTCGGCCACGGGTCGGTGCCGGCCCACCATCAGACAGGAGTCGCAATGCACCAGGACACCCCCGCACCTCGCCCCACGCCCGACCAGGCCGGGCACCCCGACCACGCGATGTACCAGCAGATCCGCGACGGCGTGGCCGCCATCGACGCCCAACATGGGCGCAGTTTCGATGACACCAGCGAGCGCCTCACCGCCAGCCTGTTGCCGCTGGCCAAGGAAAACGGCCTGAGCCGGGTCGATCACGTGGTGCTCAGCCAGCAGGGCACTGAAGCCAAGCCGGGCGAGTACGTGTTCGTGGTGCAGGGCGCGTTGGACAATCCGGCCCACCTGCGGGCGCACACGGCGACCGCCGACGCGGTGCAGACGCCGGTGGACGCCTCGTTCCAGCGGGTGCAGGCCGCCGATGCGCAGTCGGTTGCGCGCGAACGCAGCAATGACGAACAGCTACGCCAGCAGAACCCGCAGCACGCCCCGCACACGCAGGGCTGATTCCCACGCGGTAGCGCCACGCCAGGCGTGGCTGCCTTGTTCCGCGAGGCTCGCGCGATAGGGGGCTTTACGGCCGCTCCGGACTCGGTCGCTTGGCCAGCTTGCGCTGCAGCGACCGCCGATGCATGCCGAGCAGGCGCGCGGCGGCCGATACATTGCCGCCGGTCTCATGCATCGCCTGCTGGATGTGTTCCCACTGCAGGCGGCTGATCGGGGTCATCGCATCCGGTGGCTCCATGTCGCCGTCGTCGGCCGGGCCATCGTCTTCTTCGCCCAGCGCACG
This sequence comes from Stenotrophomonas sp. P5_A9, assembly GCF_056400525.1. Taxonomy (NCBI): domain Bacteria; kingdom Pseudomonadati; phylum Pseudomonadota; class Gammaproteobacteria; order Lysobacterales; family Lysobacteraceae; genus Stenotrophomonas; species Stenotrophomonas sp. P5_A9. Next base: position 24,594 of record NZ_JBFULC010000004.1, on the reverse strand, counting down.
CAGGATCATCGGGACCGTAGCCGGCTTGGGCAGGTAATCGTCCGCGCCGAGCTTGATCGCCTCCACTGCGGTGGCGATGCTGGCGTAGCCGGTGACCAGCAGGATCCGCATGTCCTCGCGCAACGCGCGCAGCGGCTGGATCAGCGACAAGCCCGACTCGGCGCCGAGCTTCAGGTCGATCAGCGCATACGCCGGCGGGTTCTGTCGGGCGAGCATCAACGCCGAGGCGGTATCGCTGGCGGTGACCGTTTCCAGGCCCTTGCGGGCCAGGCTGCGCTGCAGGGTGCGCAGGTAGAGTTCGTCGTCGTCGACCAGCAGGCCATGGCTGGCGGCGGGCAGGGCGGGGAAGGTCATGCGGAAGTCTCCGGAGGCGTCAAAGGCAGGCGGAAGCCGACGCGGGTGCCGGCACCGTTGGCCGGCCGCATCCACAGTTCGCCGTCCAGGCGTTCGATGGTGGCGTGGGACAGGGCCAGGCCCACGCCCATGCCCTGGGCCTTGCCGCTGTTGAACAGGGTGCCGGGCAACACCGCCTGGCGGGCGTCGAAGCCGTGGCCGTAGTCGCGCACTTCGCCGATGAGGTCATCGCCCTCGATACGCACTGTCAGGTCCACCTGTGGGCGCTCGGCCTTCTCGCCGGCGTCGGCCGCGTTGTTGAGCAGCACCATCAACAGGTGGCCGATGCCCGGGTCCAGCGGCAGTTTCAGCGGGGCGTCGTCGTTGCGCTTGAGGGTGATGGTCGGGCGTACCAGCCGCCATTGCTCCAGCACCTGCGGCAGGGTTACGTGGTCGCGGCCGGGCGCGTCGCCGGCGGCGGGCCGGGCCAGCGCCAGCACCCGTTCGCGGCACTGCACCAGCAGCTCGCGCAGCGTGTCCACGTCGTCGCGCACTTCGCTGCTGTTGGTCTGGTCGGCGATGTCGTCGGCCAGCAGGGTCATCGTCGCCAGCGGGGTGTTCAGTTCGTGCGCCACCGAGGCGGCGTGGGTGGCCAGGGCGACGATGCCTTCATTGCGCACGAAGCGCTCGCGCAACATCGCCAGTTCGTGTTCGCGCTGGCGCAGCGCCATCGCCAGCCGGGTGGCGAACACCAGCACCACCGTGGCCGAGAGCAGGAAATTGCAGACCACGCCCCACTGGTGCATCTGCATTGCAGTGAACCAGCCGGCGGGCAAGGGCAGGCCGAAGATGCCGCTGACCGCGTAGCCGAGCAGGCAGCTGGCGGCCACGGCCAGGGTCCAGCGCAGCGGCAGTGCGAGCGCGGCCAGGGCGATCAGGATCAGGAACAGCGAACCGAACGGATTGGCGATGCCGCCGCTCCAGCCGACCATCCAGGTCAGCACGGTCACATCGACCAGGATGTGGCAGAAGGCGGTCACTGGCGCGGTATCGGCGCTCTCCACCCGCAGCTGCGCGTACAGGTTGAACAGCGCCAGCGCGGCCACGCCCGCCCACAACGGGCGCTGCGGCAGTTCCAGCCCGAGCACCCAGGTGGCCACCAGGATGGTCGCGGCCTGGCCGGCCACGGCCAGCCAGCGCAGGCTGCACAAGGTGCGGAGGAAGGGGGCGTCGGTACCGGTCATCACCGCACATCCTATGCGCTCGCCGCGCCGCCTGCCTGCGACAATCGGCCGCATCGGCGCTGGCGGTCCCGTAGTCGGCCAACATGCGCGCCAACCACAAGATGAGTGCCAACCAACGGTTGGCACCTACGGTCACGTTTGGCGCGCTAAAATAGCCTGATGCATGACGCCGTCACCCAACCGACCCAACCGTCCGACACGACCGTGTGGGCCCGCCGCCAGACCCAGGCCGTCCGTATCGGCGGTGTGGTCGTAGGCGGAGGCCAGCCCGTGGTGGTGCAGTCGATGACCAACACCGACACCGCCGATGTGGCCGCCAGCGTTAAGCAGGTCGCCGAACTGTGGCGGGCCGGCTCGGAGATGGTGCGCCTGACCGTCAACAATCCCGAGTCGGCCGCAGCGATCCCGCGCATCGTGGAGAAGCTGCGGATGATGGGCATCGAGGTGCCCCTGATCGGCGATTTCCATTACAACGGCCACCAGCTGCTGACCCAGGAGCCGGCCTGCGCCGAAGCCCTGGCCAAGTACCGGATCAATCCGGGCAACGTGGGGTTTGGCAAGAAGAAGGACACCCAGTTCGCGCAGCTGATCGAATTTGCGATCCGCTACGACAAGCCGGTGCGCATCGGGGCCAACTGGGGCTCGCTGGACCAGTCGCTGGCCGCCCGCCTGATGGACGAGAACAGCCAGCGCGCGCAACCGTGGGATGCCGGCCGGGTGCTGCGCGAAGCGCTGATCCGTTCGGCGCTGGATTCGGCCCATACCGCCGTCGAGCTGGGCCTGCCGCGCGATCGCATCGTGCTGTCGGCCAAGGTCAGTGGCGTGCAGGAACTGATCGCGGTGTACCGCGATTTGGCCCAGCGCTCGGACTTTGCCCTGCACCTGGGCCTGACCGAGGCCGGGATCGGCAGCAAGGGCATCGTCGCCTCGTCGGCGGCGCTGGCGGTGCTGCTGCAGGAAGGCATCGGCGACACCATCCGCATTTCGCTGACGCCCGAACCGGGCCAGTCGCGTACCGCCGAGGTGATCGTTGCGCAGGAACTGCTGCAGACCACCGGCCAGCGTGCCTTCACCCCGCTGGTCACGGCCTGCCCGGGCTGTGGGCGGACCACCTCCGAGTTCTTCCAGGAACTGGCCAAGGTGGTACAGAACCACGTGCGCGGGAAGATGCCGGAATGGAAGGTGAGCCACCCCGGGGCGGAAAACATGACGCTGGCGGTGATGGGCTGCATCGTCAACGGGCCGGGCGAATCGCGGCATGCCAACATCGGCATCTCGCTGCCCGGTACCGGCGAAACGCCGGCTGCGCCGGTGTTCGTGGATGGCGAGAAGACGGTGACGCTGCGCGGTGACAACATCGCCCAGGAATTCGTGGCGCTGATCGACGATTATGTCGAACGCAAGTATGTCCGAAGCGTCGGATAAGCCAACGGTGCTGGCCGCCCCCGAGGCGGCCGCCGGTTTCCGCCATTGGATGGCCCACAACGCCTGGCGTTTCGTGCTGCTGTTCGCCGGAGTGCTGCTGCCGCTGGCCGGCTTCGTCGCGCTCGCCGACGAAGTGCATGAGCTGGAGTCGTTCTATTTCGACGCGCCCTTGCTATGGAAGCTGCACGGCCTGCATTCGCCGGGGCTGGACCAGTTCTTCGTGCTGCTCTCCAAGCTGGGCTATGAGTGGTTCCTGATCCCGGCCGACGTGCTGATCGTCGGCATGCTGCTGTGGCGACGGCGCTGGCGTGAAGCCAGTTTCGTGGCGATCTGCTTCGTCGGTTCGGCGTTGTTGAACATGGGCAGCAAGCAGTTTTTCCAGCGCGACCGCCCCAGCCTGTGGGAGTCGATCGCCCCGGAAAGCACGTTCAGCTTCCCCAGTGGGCATGCGATGGGCTCGATGACCCTGGCGGTGACGGTGGTGCTGTTGGCCTGGAACACTCGCTGGCGCTGGCCGGTGCTGGTGGCCGCGCCCTTGTTCAGCGTGCTGGTCAGCGTGTCGCGGGTCTACCTGGGCGTGCATTACCCCTCCGACATCCTGGCCGGTTGGTGTGCGGCTCTGGTTTGGGTGGTAGGGTGCTTCCTGGTCATGTTCAGGCGCCGCGCGCCGTGGCGGCACCGGCACTGAACCGGTCCGGATGCGTGGGATGCCGATTGCGCCGGGGCGCAGGCGTACACTGATAGGCGTAGTAGACCGATATAGCCTGGGGTGAAAGGCTAAGGGGAAGGGCAAGACGGCATGGGTGTGATGCGGGCACCAGAACGCGCTGACAGGGGCTGCTTTTCCTTGTTATCGCCGTACCCCGCCGCTAGGCTTGCCCCCGTTCGCAGCGTTTTAAGAGGTGCGTGGATGACGATTCGAGTGTATCTGGTGGACGATCATGCGCTGGTGCGTACCGGCATGAAGATGATCCTGTCCAACGAGACCGATATCGAGGTAGTCGGTGAAGCGGACTCCGGGGAAGATGCGTTGCCTGAAATCCGCCACCTGCGTCCGGACGTGGTGCTGTGCGACCTGCACCTGCCGGGTGTAAGCGGCATGGAAGTCACCGAACGGGTGGTGCGTGGCGACCACGGCACGCGCGTGGTGATCGTGTCGGTGCTCGAGGATGGCCCGATGCCCAAGCGCCTGCTCGAGGCTGGCGCGTCCGGTTACATCGGCAAGGGCTGCGATGCGCAGGAACTGCTGCGCGCCGTGCGCGACGCGGCCATGGGCCGGCGTTACCTCGGCAGCAGCATCGCGCAGAACCTGGCGCTGTCCAACGTGGAAGGCAGCCAGTCGCCGTTCGACACCCTGTCCCCGCGCGAACTGGAAGTGGCCCTGCTGCTCACCCAGGGCCTGCGCCAGGAAGACATCGCCAAGCGCCTGAGCCTGAGTGCCAAGACGGTAAACACGCACAAGGCGCGCCTGTTCGAGAAGATGGGCATCCACGACAACATCGCCTTGGCGCGCATGGCCAGCCAGTACGGCCTGGTGGATCCGGCGCGACCGATGTAACTGCCGAAGGCATGTGCGGTTCTTTGCCCACACCGGGGCAAGCAGAAGCGTCATTTGACTCTTTCTGGCGCGGGTCGGTGGGTCGGGCGCTGTGCCCCCATGCCCTTTCCGGCGAATGTCCTCCGGCGTCGGCCTGCGGCCGCCACCTCCTCCTTTATTTCGCCTCCAAGGGCATCGGGCCCCAGCGCCCGACCCACCGACCAGTAGGCCCCTGGCGCAAATGTCCCCCGGCCGCGTGGCGGCCTCCTCCTTGATTTTGCCCAGGAGCCTACCGCCCGCTACGGGGCCCTCACGCTCGCGGTAGCCCCGAACGGAGACACCACCCGATCCACCGTCGCCGGCACTGCCCGTCCACACGAGTAGCCTCTCACTCACGCTGCGAAGGCCCTCGCAACGAGACGCGCCGCTCAGATGGGAGAAGAACCATAAAAAAACGCCCGGGCAAGCCGGGCGTTTCGTTGTGGCACGTTACCGGTGGAGCCACCACGCTTGGCGGCTCACCGATACGGACCTCAGTGCGCCCGCACCCGCGCCACGATCTTGGCCGCCTGCGCCGCGCTGTCGCGCACCTTGTCCCACTGACCGTGCTCGATCCAGCTCCCCGGCACCATCCACGACCCGCCGATGCAGACCACGTTCTTCTGCTCCAAGTACTCGGCCGCCGTGTCCTCGGTGATGCCACCGGTCGGGCACAGCTTCAGGTCCGGAATCGGGCCGGCCAGGCCCTTGATCATCGCCAGCCCGCCCACGGCCGAGGCCGGGAACAGCTTGCACACCCGGAACCCACGCGCATACAGCGCCAGCATCTCCGTCGGCGAGGCCGCACCGGGTACCACCGGCAGCACCGCCTGCGCCAACGCATCGGCCATGTGCGCCGGCGTCCCCGGCGTCACCAGGAAATCCGCGCCCGCATCGATCGACTGCTGCATCTGCGCCACCGTCAGCACCGTGCCCGCACCCACCACCACATCGGGCAGCTCGCGCTTGAGCATCGCCAGTGCCTCCATCGCCACCGGCGTACGCAGCGTCAACTCGATCGCCGGCAGCCCGCCTTCCAGCAGCGCGGCACTGACCGCGCGCGCCTGGTCGAGCGTATGCACGGTCACCACCGGCAGGATGCCGGCGGCAAGCAGCAGGGATTCGGCGCGTTTCTGGTGTTCGGCGATGCTCATGTGTTCTTTCTCTCTTCTCAATGACTGAAGCGCAAAAAGCGCCGAAATGTGTCGGGAGGCAGCGGTTGGCCCTGATCAGGACCGTCAAGCGGCATGGGCCCGACGCATGCGTCGGGCGGGTTGGGCAGGACGCCCAACCCTGGCCTTGCTGTGTACGCAGGATCGCGTACACGCGCAAGCCGCTTGCGAGCCCCCATGGATGGGTTTACGGCGTGTCCTGATCAGGGCCAACCGCTGCCTCGGCCAGGACAACCAACCGCTGCGTTTGCTTCAGGCGTCCTTCGCCTCATGCGGCGCATCCGCCGCCGCCGCATCACGACCCAGATCGTACTCGGCGTCGTAATTCCAGATATCGCCCTCGGCCGTCGCCGGCCCGCACGAAATCGAAATCGCGCCCTGGTCGGCCGGACCCACCACGCGCCGGTTCAGCGCGAACAGATTGCGGCCCAGATCGTTCGCCGCCGGTGCGGTGTTGGGTGCCGGCGCGCGCGCGGCGAATTCCGCCGCATCCACCAGCAACTCCAGCGTGCCGGCTTCACCATCCAGGCGGATGATGTCGCCCTCGCGCACCCGCGCCAGCGGACCACCGCGCGAGGCTTCCGGGGTCATGTGGATGGCCGCCGGGAACTTGCCCGATGCGCCCGACAGACGACCATCGGTCACCAGCGCCACCCGCCGTCCCTGGTTCTGCAGCAGCCCCAGCAGCGGCGCCAGCGAATGCAGCTCGGGCATGCCATTGGCACGCGGCCCCTGGTAACGCACCACCGCAACGAAATCGTGCGGCAGCACGCCGGCCGCATGCAGCTTGTTGAGTACCTGCGGCGCATCGACCACCACGGCCGGTGCCTCGATCGTGCGGAACTCCGGCTTTACCGCCGACAGCTTGATCAGCGAACGGCCCAGGTTGCCGCGCAGCAGGCGCAGACCGCCCTGGGCTTCAAACGGCTCGGCCACGCCACGCACCACGCCGGGGTCGGCGCTTTCGCGCACACCGTCGACGTAGGTCAGCGTGCCATCGCGCAGCGCCGGCTCCTGGCCGTACTGGCGCATCCCGCCTTCGGCCACGGTCTGTAGGTCGGCGTGCATCAGCCCGGCGTCCATCAGTTCGCGGAACACGAACGCGGTGCCGCCGGCGGCGGCGAAACGGTTCACGTCGGCCTCGCCGTTGGGGTACACGCGTGCCAGCAGCGGCACCAGCTGCGACAGCTGGTCCATGTCGTCCCAGGTCAGCACGATGCCGGCCGCGCGTGCCACCGCGATCCAGTGGATGGTGTGGTTGGTCGAACCGCCGGTGGCCATCAGCGTCACCACCGCGTTGACGATCGCGCGCTCGTCGATCAGGCGGCCGAGGGGACGGAAGTCATCGCCCAGTGCACTGATTTCCAACGCGCGCTCACCGGCGCGACGGGTCAGCGCATCGCGCAGCGGTGTATCCGGATTGACGAACGACGCGCCCGGCAACTGCACGCCCATCGCCTCGAGCAGGGTCTGGTTGGAGTTGGCGGTGCCGTAGAAGGTGCAGGTGCCCGCGCCGTGATACGAGCCGGCTTCGGCTTCCAGCAGTTCTTCGCGGCTGGCCAGGCCGGCCGCGTAGCGCTCGCGCACTTCGGCCTTCTGCTTGTTCGGGATGCCCGGGGTCATCGGGCCGGCCGGCAGGAAGATCGCCGGCAGGTGGCCGAACGCCAGCGCGCCGATCAGCAGGCCCGGCACGATCTTGTCGCACACGCCGAGGTAGACGCTGGCATCGAACATGTCGTGGCTCAGGCCGATCGCGGTGGACTGGGCGATCACATCGCGCGAGAACAGCGACAGCTCCATGCCGCCGCGGCCTTGGGTGACACCGTCGCACATCGCCGGCACGCCGCCGGCCACCTGCGCGGTGGCGCCCATGTCGCGCGCGGTCTGGCGCAGGATTTCCGGGTAGTGCTCGAACGGCTGGTGGGCCGAGAGCATGTCGTTGTAGGCAGTGATGATGCCCAGGTTCGGGGTGACCCCGCCGCGCAGGCGCGACTTGTCGGTCGGGCCGCAGGCGGCGAAGCCGTGGGCGAGGTTGCCGCAGCTCAGGCGCGAGCGGAACGGGCCGTCGCGCAGTGCGGCATCGATCCCGGCAAGGTACGCGGCGCGAGAGGCGACGCTGCGCTGGACGATGCGCTGGGTGATGGCATGGAGTTGGGGATGCAGGCTCATTGGCTACCGGCTATGAGAGGGCGAACGGAACAACACCGGGAGAGATCAGTCACACCAGTGGACGCGCAGTTTCGCGCCGTCGAGATCGATCGCGTTGAGGATGGGATACAGCTGCGGATTGTTGCTTTCCAGCGCCTGCTTGAGCACTTCCAGCTTCTGCTTGCCGCGTAGCAGCAGCAGGCGCTGGCGGCTCTGCTTCAAGCCGTGCGGGGTGAGCGTGATGCGCAACGGCCACTGATTGGCACCGGGGCAACCGGTGGCGTCCAGCGCGGCGTAGGGCAGGGTGCTTTCCAGTGCGCGGTTCAGGTCCTTGGAGCCGGGAAACAGCGAGGCGGTATGGCCGTCGTTGCCCATGCCGAGCACGCTCAGGCACGGTGTCTGGCTGTGCTGGGCCTGCAGGTTGGCGGTATACACGCACTCGGGCAGCGGCTTGCCGACCCGCACCAGCGGATCGAAATGCGCGCCTTCGGCACGCGCCAGGAAGCTTTCGCGGACCAGCCAGGCATTGCTGTCGCGATCCTGCGGCGACAGCCAGCGCTCATCGACCAGGCTCACTTCGACCCGGTCCCAGTGCACGTCCAGTTCGGCCAGCGCCTGGTAGACCGGGGCCGGCGTGGTGCCGCCGGACAGCAGCATGCGCGCGCGGCCGAAGGTGGTGATGTCCTGGTTGAGCGCCTGTGCCATTTCCGCGGCGATGGCTTCGATCCAACCATCGGCATCGCCGTGGCGGATCAGCGTGAAGCGGTCGGAGGTGTCCAGCGTATTCATGCGTTGATTCCTGGCAGGTCGCGCTCGACATCGGCGGCGTAGGCGGCCGAACCGAGCAGGCCGGCATGCGGGTGCATCACCGCCAGCGAGGGAACGCGGGCCATGATCGAAGAGAAGCGTCCCTTGTGTTCGAAGCGCTGGCGGAAGCCGGAATGCTGCAGGGAATCGAGCATCTTCGGGGTCAGGCCGCCGGTGAGGAACACGCCATCCCAGGCGCCCTGCATCAGCACCAGGTCGCCGGCGATGGCGCCGAACACCGCGCAGAACACATCCACCGTGCGCATCGCCTGCGGGTCGCCGTGCAGCGCACGGGCAGTGACGTCCACTGGCTGCAGCTGGCCCGGATCGATGTCGGCCATCTCGCAGACCGCGCGATGGATGTTGACCAGGCCGGGGCCGCAGATCAGGCGTTCGTTGGAGACGCGGCCGAACTGCTCGGAGAGGATTTCCAGGATGCGGATTTCTTCTGGCGTGCCGGGCGGGAAGCTGACATGGCCGCCCTCGGTTTCCAGCGGATAGCAGCGGCCGTGGCGCAGGATCAGCCCGCCCACGCCCAACCCGGTACCCGGGCCGATCACCGCGTAGTTGCGCGGCTGGCCCGGCTTGCCCGGCACCCACGCCGCACCGCCGACCTGGACCACGTCCTGCGGCTGCAGCAGCGAGATCGCCATCGCCTGCGCGGCGAAATCGTTGATCAGGTGCAGTTCGTCGAAGCCGAGCATCAGCGCGGTGCGGCTGCGCGAGATCACCCAGGGGTGGTTGGTGATGCGCGCCTCGTCGCCGTCCACGCGGCCGGCCACGGCGAACACGCCGCGTTTGGCCTGCGCGCCGACCTGTTCCAGATAGTGCTGCGCCGCCTCGCCCAGCGAGGGGAAATCAGCGACCGCGAATTCGCGGATGCTGTCCTGCTGCAGCGGTGCGTCCAGGCTGGTGTCGGCGAGGGCGAAGCGGGCGTTGGTGCCACCGATGTCGGCAACCAGGACCGGTTGGTTCTGCAGCGTCATGCGTTGCCGTCCTTGCGGTCGGCATCCACTTCGACAGGCAGGAAACCGGCGGCCTCGGCCGGGCCCCATTCGCCGGCCGGGTAGGGCTGCAGCGGCAGGTTGGCGGCCTTCCAGGCATCGCTGACGCTGTCGATCCACGCCCACGCGGCACGCACTTCGTCATCGCGCACGAACAGCGCATGGTTGCCGTTGAAAGCGTCCAGGAACAGGCGTTCGTAGGCGATGCGGCGATGCAGGCCGGTGGGGACGGACAGTTCCAGTTCCAGCGGATGCAGTTCCAGCGCGCCCCATTCCGGGCCGGCCAGCGAGCTCATCAGGCCCAGCTCGATGTTCTCCTGCGGCTGCAGCTGGAAGACGATGCGGTTGGGGGTGGCGTTGCGACGGTGCGGACGCTCGAACAGCCAGTGGGTGACCGGCTTGAGCGTGACCACCACGCGGGTGGTGCGCTCGGCCAGGCGCTTGCCGGTGACCAGGTGGAACGGCACGCCGGACCAGCGCCAGTTGTCGATGTGCGCGGTGACCCCGGCGAAGGTTTCCACGTCGCTGCCTTCCGGCGGCTGGTAGGCCTGGGCCGGCTGGCCGTTGATGGTGCCGGCGGTGTAGCGGCCGCGGACGCTGTCACGGGCGGCGTGCTTGGCATCGAGCGGGCGCAGGGCGCGCAGCACCTTGACCTTCTCGTCGCGGATGCGGTCGGCTTCCAGCGAGGCTGGCGGCTCCATCGCCACCAGGCACAGCAGCTGCAGGATGTGGCTCTGGACCATGTCGCGCAGCGCGCCGGAGCGGGCGTAGTAGGCATCGCGGCCATCCACGCCTTCGCTCTCGGCAACCAGGATGTGCACCGATTCGATGTAGTTGCGGTTCCATACCGCTTCCAGCAGCGTGTTGCCGAAGCGCAGCGCGATCAGGTTCTGCACCGCCGCCTTGCCCAGGTAGTGGTCCAGGCGGAACACGCGGTCTTCGTCGATCCACTGGCCGATGGTGGAGATGATCTCCTCGGCGCTGGCGCTGTCGCTGCCGATCGGCTTTTCCAGCATCAACCGGTGCGGCGCGGCCAGGGCGCCGCCCTTGGCCAGGCCTTCGCAGGTGGAGATGTACAGGCCCGGCGGGATGGCCAGGTAGCTCACGCAGTGACGGTCGACCAGGTCGCTGACCGACTCGGCCACCGAGTCCGGGTTGCGCAGGTCCACCGAGCGGTAGTCGATGCGCATCAGCAGCGAGTGGATGTCTTCCTGGCTGGCCATCGGCATGGCCTGCTGCAGCCGCGGCCGCAGGATTTCGCGGAATCCGTCGGTATCGTGCGGGGACAGGGCCAGCGCACGGATCTTGAAATCTTCCGCCAGCAGGCCGTCGCCCAGCAGGCGCAACAGGGAGGGGAACAGGTAGCGCTGGGCCAAGTCGCCAGTGGCGCCGAACAGGAAGAGGGTGTCGTGCATCGCTCGAGTTTCAGATCCGGGTGACATCGTTGTCAATCGCTTCTCGTCTATGTTCTCGGGGGTCTCGCCGGGCGTGATGTCCGATGTTGCAGAGGCAACATGAACAGGCACGCGCCTGCGCATCATGGGGCATGTTGCGGGCGGATCGGGCGACTGTGGGCTCGCCGATGCGTCGCGGTCATGACCGACCAACGGATACTGCCACGTGAAAACGTTTACATGGCAGAATGAGCAGACTGTATTCGATTGCAGTGGTCGCCGTCATGCGGCACCACGCCATCGACCTGCCATCGGGAGGGCCGAGGGCAGTTCCGCACAACAGCCCGGCAGCGGGCGGACTGGAATGGGTGATATGGCAAAAGTGCAGTTGCAGGGCGTGCGCAAGGTCTACGACAACGGCCAGGTGGCCGTTCAGGGCGCGACCTTCGAAGTGGCCGATGGGGAATTGATGGTGCTGGTCGGGCCGTCCGGCTGTGGCAAGTCGACCTTGCTGCGCATGGTCGCCGGGCTGGAGGAGATCAGCGGCGGCACGCTGACGATCGGCGACCGCGTGGTCAACGACGTGGCGCCCAAGGACCGCGACATCGCCATGGTGTTCCAGAGCTATGCGCTGTACCCGCACATGACCGTGGCCGAAAACCTGGCCTTCGGCCTGAAGCTGCGCGGCCACGACAAGGCCACGATCAGCAAGCGCGTCAACGAGGCGGCCGAAACGCTGGGCCTGACCGACATGCTCGACAAGCTGCCCAAGGCGATGTCCGGCGGCCAGCGCCAGCGCGTGGCGCTGGGTCGCGCGCTGGTGCGCGAGCCGGCGGTGTTCCTGCTGGATGAGCCGCTGTCCAACCTCGACGCCAAGCTGCGCCACAGCGTGCGCACGGAAATCGCGCAGCTGCATCGCAAGCTGGGCACCACCATGATCTATGTGACCCACGACCAGGTCGAGGCGATGACGCTCGGCCAGCGCATCGTGGTGCTCAAGGACGGCGTCATCCAGCAGATCGATACGCCGATGGCGCTGTACGACCGTCCGGCCAACCTGTTCGTGGCCGGCTTCCTCGGCAGCCCGGCGATGAACGTGCTGCGCGGGACGCTGCAGCGCACCGACAGCGGCATCGTGGTGCAGGAAGCGCAGCTGACCGCGCCGCTGGGGCAGGCAACGGTGGATCCGGCCTGGATCGGCAGGACGCTTGCGGTGGGCGTGCGACCGGAGCACCTGCAGCCGGCCGCGGCCGAGGATGCGACGGGCTTCGAGGCGACCATCGACGGCATCGAGCCGGTCGGCAACGAGATCTTCGTCAACATGACCAGTGGCGGCCAGGCGCTGGTGATGCGCGTGGCGCCGCAGGCGTTGCCGCAGGTCGGCGAGAGCATCCGCGTGGCGATCCACCCGAAGGGGCTGCATTTCTTCGATGCGGACACCGGCGAACGCTTGAACGCCGACTGAGGGTGCGGGCGGGTTGGCGGGGGTGCCGGCCAGCGGCCGGCAGGGCACGCGTGGCTGCTGGGTTCATGAGGTTGCCGGCCAGCGGCCGGCAGGGCACGCGTGGCTGCCGGGTCATGAGGTTGCCGGCCAGCGGCCGGCAGGGCACGCGTGGCTGCCGGGTTCATGAGGTTGCCGGCCAGCGGCCGGCACTACGGGGGCTCGGTAGTGCCGGCCGTTGGCCGGCTCCACGCATATGCATCAACGCGCGCGGTGTGGCGCATCGACCAACGGTTGATGCCTACCGCGCCAGACCCTCCAGCAACGGCAGCGGCACGGCGTCGATGCCATCCACCGACAACGGATCGCCGGGCATCTCCAGCGGCAGTACCGCTAGCGCCAGGTCGCCGGCCACGCTGGCCAGGGTGCCGATGGCGGTCCCGTTCTGCTGGACCTGCGCGCCGCTGACTGCGCCGTCGACCACGCGCAGCAACTGCAATGCGCGCTTGGCCTTGCCCAGGAAATGGGTGCGGGCCACGATTTCCTGGCCGGGATAGCAGCCCTTCTTGACGCTGTAACCGTTCAAGCGGTCCAGGCCGAGTTGCTGCGGGGTCCATTGTTCGCGTTGCGGCAGGTCCAGCCGCGGCACGCCGTAGCGCAGATCGGATTGACGCCAGGCCAGATCGAAGCCGGCAGAATCGGCGGCTTCATCGGCGTGCGCCGGGGCAATGCGCAGCGTCCGCGGCAGCGCGTAGCTGCCCACATCCAGCTCCAGCGTCTCACCATGTGCAGCGATTGCTGCGCCCGAGGCGGCGTCCGGTGCGGTAAAGCTGCCGGCCACGATCAGGTCATTGCGGACCGCGATCCTGACCTTGCGACGGAATACAAAACGCTGCAACTGCGACGCAATCGCATCGGCATCACCGTCGGCGAGCACCAGCAGCACCGTGTCCGGGTCCACGCGAATCAGCTGGAACACAGCAATGGTGCGGCCTTTGGCGCTCAGCCAGGCGCTCCATTGCCAATGCCGCTCGGGCAGGGCGGTGACGTCGCTGGAAAACTGGGCGTGGGCAAATGCCGCTGCATCGGTGCCCTCCAGACTGAGCAGCTGGTGACCGGGGAGGCGCGGAAAGCCGTTGAATTCCATGGGCAGGTTGTCAGGCACGTGAACGGGGTCTAAAATTTGTGCGTTGCGAGACCACCCATGATAGGCCAAACAACCCCCACTCCAGAATCCGACTCCGATGCCCCGCAGGTCGACGAGAAGCAGCCGCTTCCCGAGACGCCCGCGGTGCCTGTGGAGATTGGTGGCCGCGGCGGACTCGATCCGGTGCGGTATGGAGATTGGGAGAAAAACGGACGCTGCATCGATTTCTGATCAGCATTGAGCCAACGCGGCATTGCGCCGCCCAGCCGAGACAACGAGCCCAGCGAATGGCCGCCAGAGAACGTCCCCTTTCCCCGCACCTTCAGGTGTATCGCTGGCAGATCCAGATGGCCACCTCGATCCTGCATCGAGCCACCGGCATCTTTCTGTCTGTTGGAGCCCTGATCATTGCCGGCGGCCTGCTCGCCCTGATGATGGGTCCTGAATCCTGGAACTGCTTCACCGGCCATGCCGGCAGCTGGTACGGCAAGCTGTTCCTGTTCGCATGGACCTGGTCCTTCGCCTACCACCTGTGCAATGGCCTGCGCCATATCGTGCAGGACTTCGCGATCGGCTTCTCCATCCCCGCCTTCGTGCGCAGCAGCTGGATCTCGGTGTTCGCCAGCCTGGTGATCACCGCGCTGGTGTGGGCCTACGTCTTCCTGGGAGCGGCCGCATGAACAAGTACCGTACCCCGCTGAAGAACGTGCGTGGCCTGGGCGCCGCCAAGACCGGCACCGAGCACTTCGTGATGCAGCGCCTGACCGCCACCGCGCTGGTCGGCCTGACCATCTGGTTCCTGGTGTTCGTGCTGAGCCTGATCGGCGCCGATTACGTGACCGCCACCGACGCGGTGTCCAAGCCGTGGAATGCGGTGCTGCTGGTCGGCTTCCTGGTCGCGATGTTCTGGCACGCCCAGCTCGGCCTGCAGGTCGTGCTGGAAGACTACATCCACAACTCGCTGCTGGCCCTGGCGCTGCAGACCACGGTGAAGTTCATCGCCGTGCTCGGCGCGATCGTCAGTGTGTTTGCGGTCGCCCGCATTGCGCTCGGCGTTGCCTGAGTCCAGGCACCAAGACAGGAATCCAGATTAGATGTCCGCTTACAAGATTACGGAACACAAGTACGACATGGTCGTGGTCGGCGCCGGCGGTGCTGGCCTGCGCGCTACGTTCGGTCTTGCCGCCAAGGGCCTGCAGACCGTCTGCCTGACCAAGGTCTTCCCGACCCGTTCCCACACCGTGGCCGCGCAGGGTGGCATCTCCGCCGCGCTGGGCAACATGGGTGAGGACGACTGGCGCTACCACTTCTTCGACACCATCAAGGGCTCGGATTGGCTGGGTGACCAGGACGCGATCGAGTACATGTGCCGCGAAGCGATTCCGGCCATCATCGAACTGGAGCACTACGGCGTGCCGTTCAGCCGTACCGAAGAGGGCAAGATCTACCAGCGCCCGTTCGGCGGCATGACCACCAAGTACGGCGAAGGCCCGTCCGCGCAGCGTACCTGCGCCGCCGCCGACCGTACCGGCCACGCCATGCTGCACACGCTGTACCAGCAGTCGCTGGCGCACAACGCGCGCTTCATGATCGAGTACTTCGCCCTCGACCTGATCTTCGATGACGAAGGCGTCTGCCGCGGCGTGCTCGCCCTGGACATGGCCGACGGCTCGCTGCACCTGTTCCGCGCCCACGGCGTGGTGCTGGCCACCGGCGGCTACGGCCGCGCCTACTTCAGCGCCACCTCGGCCCACACCTGCACCGGCGACGGCGGCGGTCTGGTCATGCGTGCCGGCCTGCCGATGCAGGACATGGAGTTCGTGCAGTTCCACCCGACCGGTATCTACGGCGCCGGCTGCCTGATCACCGAAGGCGTGCGCGGCGAAGGCGGCATCCTGCGCAACAGCAACGGCGAGCGCTTCATGGAGCGCTACGCACCGCACTACAAGGATCTGGCCTCGCGCGACGTGGTGTCGCGTTCGATGACCATTGAAATCCGCGAAGGCCGCGGCGTCGGCGAGCACAAGGACCACATCCTGCTCGACCTGACCCACCTCGGCCCGGGCGTGATCGACGACAAGCTGCCGGGTATCGCCGAAAGCGCGCGGATCTTCGCCGGCGTGGACGTGCACTCCCAGCCGATCCCGGTCATCCCGACCGTGCACTACAACATGGGTGGCATCCCGACCAACTACCACGGCGAAGTCGTGCGCAAGGTCGGCGACAACCCCGATGCGGTGGTGCCGGGCCTGTATGCGATCGGCGAAGCGGCCTGCGTCTCCGTGCACGGTGCCAACCGCCTGGGTTCGAACTCGCTGCTGGATCTGGTCGTGTTCGGTCGTGCGGTGGCCAACCGTTGCGCTGAGACCATCAAGTCCGGCGCGCCGCACAAGACCCTGCCGTCGGATGCGTGCGACAAGGCGCTGGGCCTGCTGGACAAGCTGCGTTACGCCAACGGCGACACCCCGACCTCGGTCATCCGCGACAACATGCAGCGCACCATGCAGAACGATGCAGCGGTGTTCCGTACCAGCAAAACGCTGGAAGAGGGCTGCGCCAAGATGTCCGAAATCTTCGACTCCTTCCAGGACGTCAAGGTGACCGACCGCTCGCTGGTGTGGAACTCGGACCTGATCGAAACCTACGAGCTGAACAACCTGCTGCTCAATGCGGTGGCAACGATCAATTCGGCCGAACAGCGCAAGGAAAGCCGTGGCGCGCATGCGCATGAGGACTTCCCGGACCGCGACGACGTCAACTGGCAGAAGCACACGCTGGTCAACGTCGACGACAACGGCAAGTGCAGCTTCGACTACCGTCCGGTGCACATGTACACGTTGAGCAAGGACGTGGACGTGGTGCCGCCCAAGCCGCGCGTTTACTAAGAGACCTGCGGCATGACCTCCGTCCACGCAGCGCTCGCGACCACCGCCACCCACCCGGGTGGGGTGGTACGTGCGCCGCTGGCCGGCGGTGTCGACTTCCTCATCTTCCGTGCAACCCGCGCCTGCTTCGCAGCGCGAGCCGCCTGAGCCAACGAGAACAGCCATGGCCGAGTTTTCCCTCCCCAAGAATTCCAAGATCGGAAAGGGCAAGCACTTCCCCGCCAAGAGCGGTGCGAAGAACACGCGCACTTTCAAGATCTACCGCTGGAGTCCCGACGACGACAGCAACCCGCGTACCGACACGTACGAGATCGACCTGGACAGCTGCGGCCCGATGGTTCTGGACGCGCTGATCAAGATCAAGAACGAGGTCGATCCGACCCTGACCTTCCGTCGTTCGTGCCGCGAGGGCATCTGCGGTTCGTGCGCGATGAACATCGACGGCACCAACACGCTGGCCTGCACCCGCGCCATCGCCGACTGCGGCAAGGCCGAAGTGCCGATCTACCCGCTGCCGCACATGAGCGTGGTCAAGGATCTGGTTCCGGACCTGACCCACTTCTACGCGCAGTACGCCTCGATCAAGCCGTGGATCCGTACCCAGACCCCGCCGCCGCCGGATCGCGAGCGCCTGCAGTCGCCGGAAGACCGCAAGAAGCTCGACGGCCTGTACGAGTGCATCCTGTGCGCGTGCTGCTCGACCAGCTGCCCGAGCTACTGGTGGAACGGCGAGCGTTACCTGGGCCCGGCGATCCTGCTGCAGGCCTACCGCTGGATCGTCGACTCGCGCGATGAAGACACCGGTGCGCGCCTGGACGAGCTGGAAGACCCGTTCAAGCTGTACCGCTGCCACACCATCATGAACTGCTCGCGGACCTGCCCGAAGGGCTTGAACCCGGCGCTGGCCATTGCCGAGATCAAGAAGCTGATGATGGCGCGCCGCGCCTGATTGAGTGGTTTCAGCACCGCCCGCGCGCAGGCGCGGGCGACATCGGCGGCACCGACCGGAAGGTCTGGTGCCGCTGTCGTTTCGGGCGACCCAGCGGTCGCCGCCTTTATGGATGCATCCACGTCGATGGACGAAGCCACTGAACTGAAGAAGCTGCGCTGGCGTTGCCGCCGCGGCATGCGCGAGCTGGACCAGCTGTTCGGCCGTTACCTGGACCGTTGCTGGTTGCAGGCCCCTACCGAAGAGCGCGAGGTTTTCCTGTTCCTGCTGGAGAGCGAGGACGATAAGTTGTGGCGCTGGTTCATGGGTTACGAGGAGTGCCCGCATGCCCAGCCCGCCGCGCTCATCGCCCGGATCCGCGCCCTGCCGGCTTGAGTGGCGCCCCTCGCGCTGGCAGTGCGGGGCGCAGCTGCTGATCACCGCGCTGGCGCCTTGGGCGCTGTGCAGCAGTGACCTGCCCGCCGGGCTGCGCTGGCCCGCATCGCTGCTGGCCCTGTTGTTGGGCGGGGCCGAGGCATGGCGGTATTGGCGGACGCCGGCGCAGCGCATCGTGATTCTGCCTGGTGAAGCCTTGGCACAGGTAGACGGCAAGGCCGTCGAGGACCTGCAATTGTCCGATCGCGGGGTCCTGCTGCAACTGGCCTGGCGCCAGCAGGGGCGGCGGCGCTGGCGGCTGTTCTGGCCCGATACGCTGGCGCCGGCGTCGCGACGTGAACTGCGTCTGGCCGTCCGCGCACACTGCATTTCCCGTTCACGTCCGGCAGTGGCACCATAGCCTGAATTGTCCGGCGCACCTGCATGTTCAAACCCATCCCTGTTTCAATCGGTCTGCGCTATCTGCGCGCCAAACGCCGCAACGGTTTCATCTCCTTCATTTCGATGGCCTCCATCCTCGGTATCGCCCTTGGCGTTACCGTGCTGATCACCACGCTGGCGGTGATGAGTGGTTTCCAGAAGGAAATCCGCGACCGCCTGCTGCAGATGACCGCCCATACCACCATCACCACCGACGGCGCGCCGATGTCGGACTGGCAGCGTGCGGTGGATACGGCCAAGAAGGATCCGCGCGTAGCGGGTGCCGCGCCGTATATCGAGATCCAGGCCATGCTCAGCGGTCCGCGCGTGCAGGGTGCGATCGTGCAGGGCATCGATCCGGCGCTGGAGCCGGGTGTCTCGGTGATCAACCAGAAACTGGTCAAGGGCAGCTTCGACAGCCTTACGACCGGCAGCTACAACCTGCTGGTCGGCAAGGAGCTGGCGATCTGGCTGGGCGTGGATGTCGGCGACACCGTGCTGGTGACGCTGGCCGAAGTGCAGGGCACCCCGGTCGGGGCGATGCCGCGGCTGAAGCGCTTCACCGTCAGCGGCATCTTCGAGGCCGGCTACAACGAAATCGACAAGGGCGTGGCGTTCGCCAACATGGCCGACCTGGAGCGCGTGCTGCGCATGGACGGGGTCACCGGCGTGCGGCTGAAACTGCATGACATGGACAAGGCGCTGGACGTGGGCGTGGACCTGGCCCACACCCTGGGCGGCGGTTACCGGGTCAGCGACTGGACCCAGCAGAACGCCAACCTGTACCACTCGCTGCGCATGGAAAAGGTGGTGATGGGCATCCTGCTCTCGCTGATCATCGCCATGGGCGCGTTCAATCTGGTGTCCTCGCAGGTGATGCTGGTCACCGACAAGCAGGCCGACATCGCCATCCTGCGCACGCTGGGGCTCACCCCGGGCGGGGTGATGCAGGTGTTCATGGTGCAGGGCTCGCTGATCGGCATCATCGGCACCGTTGCCGGCGTGATCGGCGGCATCACCCTGACCTTGAACCTGGAGCGCATCCTCGGTGCGATCGAAACCCTGTTCAACGTCAAGCTGCTGCCGGAGGACGTCTACTACATCACCGGCCTGCCGACCGACATGCAGACCCCGGACATCATCGTCATCACCGTGATCGCGCTGGCCATGAGCTTCCTGGCCACGCTGTACCCCGCGTGGCGCGCCGCCCGCACCCAGCCGGCGGAGGCCCTGCGCTATGAATGAGCCGATCAACCGCGGCGATGAAGTGATCCGCGCCGAAGGGCTCGCCAAGACCTATGCCGAAGGTCGCATGCAGACCCCGGTGTTCAACGGCCTGGATCTGAGCGTAACCGCCGGTGAGACGGTGGCCATCATCGGTGCCTCCGGCGCCGGCAAGAGCACCCTGCTGCACCTGCTGGGCGGGCTGGATACGCCGACCGCCGGTGAGGTGTTCGTGGCCGGCCAGCGCATGTCCGGGCTGTCTGACGGCCAGCGTGGCCAGCTGCGCAACCGCGCGCTTGGCTTTGTGTACCAGTTCCACCACCTGCTGCCGGAATTCACCGCGCTGGAAAACGTGATGATGCCGGGGCTGCTGGGCGGCGAAGCGGTGGCGACGGCCAAGAGCCGCGCGCAGGCCCTGCTGGAATCGGTCGGGCTGGGGCATCGGCTGGAGCACAAGCCCGGCGAGCTGTCCGGCGGCGAGCGCCAGCGTGCCGCCGTGGCGCGCGCGCTGGTCAACCGGCCGGCGTGCGTGCTGGGCGACGAGCCAACCGGCAACCTGGACGACAAGACCGCCGGCACCGTGTTCGAGCTGATGCTGGAGTTGAACCGTGCGTACCACACCAGCCTGGTGCTGGTGACCCACGACCGCAGCCTGGCGCGCAAGCTCGACCGCGTGCTGGAGCTGCGCGAAGGGCGCCTGCACGCACTGGCCCACAGCCAGGTCTGAGCTGGCCGCTGAATGGCCGGCGCGACCATGGCGCCGGCCTCACGCGAGGGGTGCATCATCGGCGCATTCATCCCCGATGGAGGCGCCATGAAGACCCTGATCGCAACCGCCGCGCTGTGCCTGACCCTGGTCGGCTGCGCGACCACCGGCCGCTTGAGCGGCGATGAGCGGCTGGCCCTCTACCGTGCCCATGCCGGCCCGCCGCAGCAGGACATGCCGCTGTACGGATCGTTGTCGGGTTGGACCGAACTGGGCGACAGCGCGTTGGCAGTGTGGACGCGGCCGAGCGAAGGCTATCTGCTGGAACTGCGCGGGCCCTGCCAGGGCCTGGACTACGCGCCGGCGATCGCGCTGACCAGCAGGGTCGGGCGGGTCTCGGCACGCTTCGACAAGGTGCTGGTGCGCGACCCGACCCAGGGCCCGATGAACATGCCGTGCTTCATTGACAGCATCCGCAAGCTGGATGTGCAGGCCCTGCGTTCCTCGGAGAAGCAGCTGCGCCAGGCGCAGGTGCAGGAGCGCGAGGAAGCCCAGGCCGCGCCGGCGAAGTAACTGCGTGCCGGCCGTTCGGCCGTCGCGTAGGGCGTCTCATGATCGGTCGTTGCGTCCCGGCCACTGCCGCGCGCGCGGGCGGAGAATGCATGGCAGCGGGGTGCCGCCGGAGGAGCCGATCGCTGCCGGCTGCAGGTCGGCAGCGCGCTGGAATCACGCCTCGGGAACGAATCCGGCCGGCTTCTCGGCGTCCTTCTCGAACAGGTATTTCACCAGCTCGGTTTCCAGGAACGCGCGGTGCTTGGGATCGCGCGGCGACAGCCGGTTTTCGTTGATCAGCATGGTCTGGTGCGCCAGCCAGGCACTCCAGGCGCTCTTGCCGATGCCGTTGAAGATGCGCTGGCCCAGTTCGCCGGGGTAGGGCACGAAGTCCAGGCCTTCGGTGTCGCGTTGTTCGTACTGGCAGAAAACGGTGCGGGGCATGGCTTACTCGGAATCGGGTGAGGATGGTGCGCGTCGCATTGTACGGCGCTTGGGCGATGCGGGCGGCGCGCCGGTCTCCAGCAGCTTGCGGATCGGGGCGGGCAGGCCAAGCGTGGCCAGTGCCTGGGCATCGACCCAGCGCAGGCCGGGATCTTCCGCGCGCAGGCCCTGCACCCGGCACACCAGTACCTGCAGGTGCAGCCGGTAATGGCTGAAGGTGTGCTGCAGCACCGGCAGCGGCTCGGCATCTTCCAGCGAACCGTCGATGTGCGCGTCGAACCAGTCCTGCAACTGCATGCCGCTGTCGGCCTGCGGCAGCGTCCACAGCTGTGCCCAGATGCCGGTGTCCGGCCGCTTCTGCAGCAATACGCGGCCGCTGCCGTCGCGCAGCAGCAACGCCACCGCCTCGCGTTCGGGCAGGGTCTTGCTCGGTTTGGGCGTGGGCAGCTGGTCCGTGCGGCCTTCGCGGCGTGCCACGCAGTCGTCCTGCAGCGGGCAGATCGCGCACGCGGGCCGGCTGCGGGTGCAGATCGTCGCGCCCAGGTCCATCTGCGCCTGGGTGTAATCGGCCAGGCGCGCGTCGGGCACATGCTGTACGTGTGCTTCGGCCAATGCCCACAGCATTTTTTCCACCGCCGGCAGGCCGGGGAAACCCTCGATGCCGTGGTAGCGGGTCAGCACGCGTTTGACATTGCCGTCGAGGATCGCAAAGCGGTCGTTCCAGGCCTGGCTGAGGATCGCGCCTGCCGTGCTGCGGCCGATGCCCGGCAGCGCATGCAGCGCATCGACATCGCGCGGCAGCTCGCCGCCGTGCAGCTCGACGCAGCGCTTGGCCGCCGCATGCAGGTTGCGCGCGCGGGCGTAGTAGCCCAGCCCGGCCCACTGCGCCATCACCGCATCGTTGCTGGCGGCCGCCAGGGCGGGCAGGGTGGGGAACACCTGCAGGAATTTCAGGAAGTAGGGGATGACCGTGCTGACCTGGGTCTGCTGCAGCATGATCTCCGACAGCCACACCCGGTACGGCGAGCGTGGATGCTGCCACGGCAGATCATGCCGGCCGTGGCCGTCGAACCACGGCAGCAGGCGCGCGACGAAGGCATCGTCGGTGGGCGTGGGGGCGCTGGCGGTTGGCTGGCGTGGCAAGGGGATTCCCGGTGAGGGGGTAGAGCCACCCCATGGGTGGCTGCGCTGAATCTGGCTGCGCCGGCCGCCGCATAAGCGCGGGCCAGCCTGGTCGAGCAGCCACCCATGGGGTGGCTCTACCGGAGGCGCGCGTATGTCCCGCGCGCCGTCCGGTCAGCCGCCCAGTGCGTCGGGCAGCAGCGCGTCGACGAAGGCTTCTGGGTCGAACACGCGCAGGTCTTCCGGACGCTCGCCGATGCCGGCGAAGCGGATGGGAATGTTGAACTCGCGCGCCAGCGCGAACACCACGCCGCCCTTGGCGGTGCCGTCCAGCTTGGTCACCACCAGCCCGGTCACGTTGACCGCGGCATGGAACTGACGCAGCTGCGAAAGCGCGTTCTGGCCGGTGGTGCCGTCGATGACCATGAGCACTTCGTGCGGGGCGGCCGGGTCGATCTTGCCGAGCACGCGGCGGATCTTGCCCAGTTCGTTCATCAGCCCGCCCTGGGTGTGCAGGCGGCCGGCGGTGTCGGCGATCAGCACCTCGGTGCCGCGCGCCTTGCCGGCCTGCAGGGCGTCGAACGCCACCGACGCGGCGTCGGCGTTCTGGCCCTGCGCGATCACGGCCACGCCGTTGCGCTCACCCCAGGCCTGCAACTGGGCCACGGCGGCGGCGCGGAAGGTGTCGCCGGCGGCCAGCATCAGGCTGTGGCCGTCGTCCTTGAAGCGCTTGGCCAGCTTGCCGATGGTGGTGGTCTTGCCGACGCCGTTGACGCCGACGGTGAGCACCACGAAGGGCTTGGCGTTGCGGTCGATGACCAGGGGCTTGGACACCGGCTGCAGGATCGCGATGAGTTCGCCACGCAGCGCGGCCAGCAGCGCGTTGGCATCGGCGAATTCGCGCGCCTTCATGCGCTTGCGCAGGCCTTCGACCAATGCGGTGGTCGCACCGACACCAACGTCGGCGGTGATCAGCGCGGTTTCCAGTTCATCCAGCAGGTCGTCGTCGAGCTTGGGGTTGCGCGAAAACAGACCGCCGAAGCTGCGCGCGATGACGCTGTTGCGCAGCCGGTCGCGCCAACCGGGCTTGCCCGGCGCGGCGGCGGGGGCGCTGTTGTCATCGGGCACGGTGGCCAGCGGCTGCGCGGCTTCCTGCACGATTTCGCTGGCGACCAGCACCGGCGGCGGCAGCGGGGCGGCGATCGGTTCGGCGATGGCGACCGGGGCGGTCTGGACGATGGGTGCGACCGGTGCCGCAGGTGCCGCTACGACCGGCGCCGTCGGTGCCGCAGGTGCTTCCACGACCGGTGCGGCCGGTGCCGGGACGACCGGCGGCGCCGCTTCCGCGGGCGCAACCGGCGCGACCGCTGGTGCAGGCGCGGCCACCGGCATGACGACGCTGGGAACCGTGGCAGCCGGCGGCTGGACGGGCGCGGGCGCCGACGGGCCGTCTTCACTGGCCTGCGGGAACGCCGCTGCCAGCTCTTCGGCCGAGTAGTGCTGGGTCTTGGGCGCGTCCTGCGGAGCGTCCTGGGGCTTTTTGCGACGGAAGAAACTGAGCATTGGATTCGGCGCTGAAATCAGGGGGATATGCTACCACTGCGCCCTTGGACGGCAGTGCGAACGTGGGGTGGTGCAGTGTCGGCGGGCAGCCGACCAACGGTCGGCTCTACAGTCTGTGGTGGTGCGGCCGTTAACGGCTTTGGATGCCTGCGTCATCGGACGCCGGCCATGCATCGTGGAGTGCAGCAGCGTGAACGTGATGTCCATTGCCAGCTCGGGCATGCGTGCCGCGAGCCTTGGGGTACAGGCCGCTGCGGCCAACGTGGCGCGTTTGCCGGTGGAGGCTTCCCCCCGGATCGGGGTGGCACAGAGCTCGGTGGTCGGAGGCGGGGTGCAGGCCAGTCTGGTCGAGGGCGTGCCCGATCCCGGCGCACCGGTTTCAGACCTGCTTGCCGCAAAGGACGCGGTGCTGACCTTCAGTGCCAACGCCGCGTTGATCCGCCGCAGCGACCAGATGCTCGGCGCGTTGCTGGACGAGCGCGCCTGAGACCGGATCGACGCAGCTGACCGGGGGCGCCGGCCGCTGGCCGGCTCCCTGCAGTCACCGGTAGTGCCGGCCGCTGGCCGGCTCCCTTCAGTCACCGGTAGTGCCGGCCGCTGGCCGGCTYCATGCACATGTTTCCGAAGTTAATGTAGTGCCGGCCGCTGGCCGGCTTCATGCAA